>CANBUF010000203.1 GCA_947372575.1 Alcaligenaceae bacterium
TATCCACTGCTGCGAGCTTTGAAATACCTTCGATGTAGGCCTTGTCAAACTGCACCGGGATACCAAACGCCAGCGAGGCGAGCAGTGTGAGCTTGTGCGCTGCGTCCACGCCCTCGATATCAAAGGTCGGATCTGCTTCAGCGTAACCAAGCTGTTGTGCCTGAGCCAAGACTGTTTCGAATGGCAGGCCGTGCGTACGCATTTCTGAGAGGATGAAGTTAGTCGTGCCATTGATGATGCCGGCGACCCACTGGATTCTGTTGGCGGTCAGGCCTTCGCGCATCGCTTTGATAATGGGTATTCCACCTGCCACCGCCGCCTCGAAGGCCACAATCACCCCACGCGCAGAAGCTGCGGCAAAGATTTCGCTGCCGTACTTGGCAAGCAAGGCCTTATTCGCGGTCACGACATGCTTGCCATTGGCGATGGCTTCGAGCACGAGTTCACGCGCCAAGGTCTCGCCACCAATGAGTTCAACCACAATATCGATCGAGGGATCGCACACAACCGCATGCGGATCAGCACCCACAACCACATCAGGACCGAGCAATTTACGCGCACGGTCAACATCCCTGACCGCGACACGGGTGACTTCGATGCTGCGTCCGGCACGACGCGAGATTTCCTGAGCATTGCGCGCGAGGACCTTCCAGGTACCACCGCCCACTACGCCTAGACCTAACAAGCCTACCTTGATTGCTTCCATTACAGCAGCCCATCCTTACGGAACATTTCCTTGATGCCGCGCACAGCCTGACGGGTGCGCTGCTCGTTTTCGATCAGGGCAAAGCGCACATACTCATCGCCGTAGTCTCCAAAGCCGATACCTGGAGAGACCGCGACTTTGGCTTCCTGGAGGATCCGCTTGGCGAATTCGAGTGATCCCATCGCGCGATATGCCTCGGGAATATGCGCCCAGATGTACATGGACGCTTTGGGGTTTTCTACCATCCACCCTGCTTCATGCAGCCCCTTGACCAGGACATCACGACGGCTCTGGTATTTTTCAACGACTTCGCGTACACAGTCCTGAGGTCCATCGAGCGCAGCGATTGACGCCACTTGAATAGGTGTGAACGTGCCATAGTCATGGTAGCTCTTGATGCGTGCCAGAGCATTGACAAGCTCGGCATTGCCCACCATAAAGCCCACACGCCAGCCGGCCATGTTATAGCTTTTGCTCATGGTAAAAAATTCGACTGCGACCTCACGTGCACGCGGCACCTGCATGATTGAAGGTGCCTGGTATCCGTCAAAACAGATATCGGCATACGCCAGATCATGCACCACGATGATGTCATGTTCGAGTGCAAGTTCAATCACACGCTCAAAAAACGAAAGATCAACGCACTGTGCGGTCGGATTGCTGGGAAACCCCAGAATCATCATCTTGGGCTTCGGAATCGATTCGCGCACGGCGCGCTGCAGTTCTTCAAAAAAATCCGTACCGGGTGTCATGCGCACGGAACGGATATTCGCCCCTGCAATGACCGCACCATAGATATGAATGGGATAGCTTGGATTGGGCACCAGGACCGTATCGCCCGTATCCAGCGTGGCAAGCATCAAATGTGCCAGTCCTTCTTTGGAGCCAATCGTCACGATCGCTTCGGAATCCGGATCAAACTGGACATCATAGCGACGGGCATACCAGTCGGTAATCGCGCGGCGCAGGCGTGGAATGCCTTTGGAGACAGAATAGCCATGGGTCGTGGGTCGTTCGGTCGCCTCGACCATTTTTTCGACGATATGCGCAGGCGTTGGCCCATCGGGATTACCCATCGACATATCAATGATGTCTTCCCCGCGATGGCGTGCGGCCATTTTCAGCTCGCCTGTAATATTAAAAACGTAGGGCGGCAAACGCTCGATACGGGGGAACTTCCTCATGATGCATCCTTGTGTAGCAACAAAATAATACGCAGTTTTGCAAATAAAATACTATTATTTGCAGCGCAGCAAAACCCAATAATCTAGCGCATCATAGAGCTACCCGCAAATCGACTCCCAAATGCACGAAAACTTCGATTCAAAATGTTGTGCAAATCATCGTTTTATTGATTCTGGGTTCATATGATTGCGCTATGATCAACTCAACCTGCCGGAGTATTGATTGAAGCTACAAACAGATACCAACTCGGCAATGAATACCGTGACCGCCTACGGAAACGGTTTTGTCGAGATCAACAGACATCGCTACGAACATGCGATAGCATTTGGGCCACTGGGTGAGATTTCACCTTGGTCGGCCAGTTACCCCGACGACATCTCCACGGAATTACTCCTGGCTGCAGCCAGAGTCACCATGGCGCCTGTTGATCCGATGGCCTTTCTCGACGCAGCAGAGTCGGATATACCGGCCTTCACTGGCGAACGCCCCGAAGTCCTGCTGGTGGGGACAGGTGCCAAACAAGTCCTGCTAAGCCATCGCCTGCTCCTGCCTTTACTGAAAATCGGTATCGGTGTGGAGTGCATGAGCACCTCGGCAGCCGCACGGACCTACAACATCCTGATGTCCGAAGGACGTCAGGTCATCGCAGCCCTTTTGCCTGAACATGACTGATATGACAACACCGATAATTGGCAAGCCTGCTCCTGACTTTACGGCCGAAAGCACCTTTGGCACGATTTCCCTCAAGAACTGCGAAGGTCGGGGGGTGATTCTGTATTTTTACCCTAAGGACAATACGCCGGGCTGCACGACCGAGACGCAGGACTTCAAAAAGCTACATGACGATTTTCTGCAAGCAGGTTGCGTGGTAATCGGCGCGTCAAGAGACTCACTGAAATCGCATGAGAACTTTAGCCAGAAACTCGAGTTGCCCTTTCCGCTGATCGCGGACAAAGAGGAAGTGCTTTGCAACCAGTATGGCGTCATGAAACAAAAAATGATGTATGGCAAACAAGTTCGCGGCATCGAGCGCAGCACTTTTTTAATTGACGCCAGCGGCAAGCTTGTACAAATGTGGCGTGGTCTTAAAGTACCGGGCCACGCTGAGGAAGTTCTGCAGTCCGCACGTAGTCTGACCTAATCCCCTTAAATCTGGAGCGTACTTCTTATGCCACTTCCGAAGCTACCTACTCGCCCTGCGGAAATCCTTGACCTGACGACTGTTCGTGTGGCTTCTGCGGCACCTATCGTCGAGGAGATTGAAGTACTCCAGCAAAAACCCAGCAGCATGCAAGCCATTCTCACGAAGGCAAAACAGGTAGAAACAATCGAGGTGCTCGCGCCTGCGCCCGTCCCCGTCAAGCGTAAACCCGGTGCTCCAGTCAAGATGCCCTCACGTGCGCCTGCGGTGTCACCCGTCGCACGAGGCAATACCGGCACGTCTGCGACGACGAGCGCCGCACCTGTGAAGGCTGCGAGCACCCCAAAACGTAAAGGCAAAAAAGAAAGCGACAGCGCTGTGCGTAAATTATTCGTGCTCGACACCAACGTGTTGTTGCATGACCCAAGCTCGCTCTATCGCTTTGAAGAACACGATGTGTTCTTGCCCATGATGACGCTCGAAGAGCTCGATCATCAGAAAAAAGGGATGTCAGAGGTTGCACGCAACGCCCGTCAGGTCAGCCGTTCTCTGGACACCCTGGTAGGCGAGCATCGCAACCTCGAAGAAGGTTTGCCACTGGACAGTCTGGGCAATAAAGATGCGACGGGTCGCTTGTATTTTCAGACGACAGCGATGGCGAGCACGCTCCCGCCAGATTTGCCAATGGGCAAAGCTGATAACCAGATACTGGGCGTCGTGCGCGCGCTACAGGATTTGCACAGCACACGTGAAGTCGTGCTGGTCTCCAAAGACATCAACATGCGCCTGAAGGCGCGGACCCTGTCGCTTGCCGCCGAAGACTACTTCAACGACCAGGTCCTCGAAGACTCAGACCTGCTTTATTCAGGCGTGTTGCAACTGCCCGAAAACTTCTGGAACAAACATGGCAAGGACGTCGAGTCCTGGCAGCAGGGAGGCACGACGTTTTACAAAATCAGCGGCCCCATGTGCAGCCAGTTTCTGGTCAATCAATTTGTATATTTTGAAGGCCCGATGCCGCTCTATGCGCAGGTCCGTGAAGTCAGCGGCAAAACTGCTGTGCTGGCCACCCTGCGCGATTACACACACGGTAAAAACAATGTCTGGGGCGTGATCGCACGTAATCGTGAGCAAAACTTTGCCATGAATCTGCTGATGAATCCGGATTGTGATTTCGTCTCGCTACTTGGTCAGGCCGGTACAGGCAAAACACTCATGACCCTGGCTGCTGGCCTGGCTCAGGTGCTGGAAACAAAACGCTACTCTGAGATCATCATGACCCGCGTCACGGTTCCAGTAGGCGAAGACATTGGCTTCTTACCGGGTACGGAAGAAGAGAAAATGGGTCCCTGGATGGGCGCGCTTGAAGACAACCTCGAAGTCCTGAATATGGGTGAAACCGAGGGTTCAACCAGCACAAGCACGGGCTCAGGCAATGAGTGGGGGCGCGCCGCGACGATGGAGCTCATTCGTTCACGCATCAAGGTGAAATCCCTTAACTTCATGCGTGGACGGACGTTCCTCAACAAATACCTGATCATTGATGAAGCCCAGAACCTGACCCCCAAGCAAATGAAAACGCTCATCACGCGCGCCGGACCAGGCACCAAAGTCGTGTGTCTGGGTAATATCGCGCAGATCGATACCCCATACCTGACCGAAGGCAGCTCTGGACTGACTTTTGTCGTGGACCGGTTCAAAGGCTGGCCGCACTCGGGGACCGTCACGCTCCAGCGCGGTGAACGCTCGCGTCTGGCGGACTACGCCGGCGAAGTGCTTTAAGCTTAGCGATCCGCCCCTTGTCATCAACACGCATG
>CANBUF010000204.1 GCA_947372575.1 Alcaligenaceae bacterium
AAATAGATTATGCGCCCCATGAACGGCGCCCGAAGAAGCCGGATACTCTCTCCAACTTTCAGGGTGCAGTTCATCGGGGCGCGTTTTTTTAGGTTAACCTTTGGCTAACTATGAATACACCACATTATCCTCATCCCCTCATCGCCCGCGAAGGCTGGCCCTTTATTGCCGGTTCGATCGCAATTGCGTTGCTTGTCACGCAATGGTCGCCAGGCTGGTCAATTCCCTTGTGGATCATTGCGGCCTTTGTGTTGCAGTTCTTCCGGGATCCTCCGCGCTCGGGTTCGACTGAACCCAATGCCGTACTGTCACCTGCCGATGGCAGGATCGTGGTGGTCGAACATACTCAGGATCCCTACGGTAATCGCGACGCGCTGAAGATCAGTGTCTTTATGAATGTATTCAATGTGCATAGCAATCGTAGCCCCGTGGATGGCGAAGTGCTGAGCGTCAAATATTTTCCTGGTAAATTTTTTAATGCAGCGCTTGATAAAGCCTCGCTCGAAAACGAACGTAATGCGATGGTGTTGCAAACACCTTCGGGACATATCGTGACTGCCGTGCAGGTGGCTGGTCTGGTGGCTAAGCGTATTCTTTGTTATGCCAAGCAGGGCGATATGCTGTCGCGTGGTCAACGCTATGGTTTTATTCGTTTCGGTTCACGAGTCGATGTGTATTTGCCACCCGGTTCACGGCCACGCGTTGCAATTGGTGACAAAGTCAGTGCAACCAGTACCGTCCTGGCTGACTTGCCCGAAACTAACTCCTGATGCCTATGCCTAATTCCCACCGAGACCCAGAATTACGTCATCGCAGCATTTACCTGCTGCCTAATGCCTTTACGACTGCCGCGCTGTTTGCCGGATTCTATTCCGTTGTGCAGGCCATGAATGGCCGTTTCGAAATGGCAGCAATTGCGATTTTTGTAGCGATGGTTCTCGATGGCATGGATGGTCGTGTCGCGCGACTGACCAATACCACTTCTGCTTTTGGTGAGCAGTACGACTCTCTGTCGGACATGACCTCCTTTGGTGTGGCGCCTGCGCTGATTGTTTATGAGTGGATGCTGCACGATCTGGGCAGGTGGGGTTGGTTGGCGTCTTTTGTCTACGTCTGTGGCGCTGCCTTGCGCCTGGCGCGTTTCAATACCAATATCGCCGTAGTTGACAAACGATTCTTTCAGGGACTTCCCAGTCCCGCTGCGGGGGCGCTGGTCGCTGGCTTTATCTGGCTAGTAGTCGATAATCGTTTGCAGATACCGCACGAAATCCTGGCTTGGGTGACTTTTTGCATCACTATTTATGCCGGGATTGCCATGGTCACCAATTTGCCGTTTTATAGCGGAAAATCCTTCGCACTCGGTCGCAGTGTGCCATTCTGGGTCATTCTGGTCTTTGTGGCGGGCTTTGTCTTTATCTCGAGCAATCCACCCGTGGTGCTGTTCGCGCTCTTTATCATCTATGGATTGTCGGGGTGGGGCGTCTGGCTATGGCGCTGGAGGCGAGCTCGCAAGTACGCCAGGGCTGCGATACGTTAAGCGTATCTCCACTCGCGTCACACACGTAAAAAACCTGCCAGATATGCACTGAACTGCACCCCAAAAGTTGGACATCAGTCCTAACTTTTGGGGTGTTTTTATGTCAAAAGGTGCAGGCGTAAAACCATGTCTTCTAGCGCCGGCTATCCCCACCAGCCAGATACATGGGGTCTGGTCCGGGATTGAAGTGTGTCACTTGCTTGCCGTCCGCACCCATGTAGACATACATAAGCGAATTCCACACACCCGATTGCTTATAGCGATAGGACCAGACGATTTCGTTGTCCTTACCGACGCCTTCGACCTTCGCAGGGGGGCCGAACTCGCATGTGACTTGTTGGGCCGTCCATTTGCCCTGGCTGAGCATGTCAAAGTGCGCATCCGTCAAAAGCTGCTTCATCGCGACAATGGTGCCATCTTTGGAAATAAAGCTGCCATAGGCAAACTGCCCCATAGGCTGCTGGGACCAGATCATGCGTTCTGTGCCGTCAGCATTGGGACAGGTCACCGTAGGCTTGCCAAATTTTTGCTCGACTTCGGCAATTGAGGTGCCTGCAGGCACGGACTGCAATTGTGCACAGCCCGCCAACAGTACGGCAAGTGCCGCGACAGAGAGGTGTTTGGGGTTGAGCCGCGGGGCTTGCTGCGCAGACGTTTTTTTCAACGCCAACGGGTTGGAATTTGTTTTCATGATAACTCCTTGAGTTAATCTACACTGAAACCGCGTGAGCCTTCGTCAAACATCGGATCAGGCACGGAGCCGTATTTCAAGACATGCTGACCATCATCTCCAAAGGTGATCGCCATGAATGAGTACCATGTGCCCAAGTGCATGAAACGATAGAGCCAGGTCGTGTGTTTATCACTAAATCCTAACCCAAGATCCTCGATCTCGGCAGGGGGACCGAACTCACAATGTATTCTATCCTTTGTCCACCCGGGATTGGAAAGTACAGAAAAATGTGCATCCGTCAGAACTTGCTCAAAACCACTGACACGCCCATCGGTCGATAATTCTGTGGCCCAGGCGGTCTGACCCATGGGTTGAGCCGTCCAGACCAGACGCTCGTGTCCTGTTGACCCGGGGCAGCGTACGGCAGGCTCGCCAAATTGCTTGATGACCACATCAATATTGGTACCAGGTGGCACACTGGTGATACTGGCACAGCCCGTTATAACAGAAAAACAAGCAATGCTTAGCAAAAGAGATGGCAAGCGGGCAGTGAAGGTCATAATGATTCCAAATCTGTTCAGTGAAGGTGGCTAGATCGGCTTTGCGGCAAACCTCGTCCCTTTGGGAATATGAGTGCCTCATTCAGTCACCCGGCCAGATTTTAGCTAATCCGCTATAATTGTTGGGCTTTATTTATATTTATCCATCACGTTCGGGCACCTCGGCCCTGACGCTTGTTATTTGAGGTTTTAAAATGTCTGTTGCTGATATCAAAAAATCCGACATCGTTGCGCAGTTTCAGCGCGCTCAAGGCGATACCGGTTCCCCAGAAGTTCAAGTTGCCCTGCTTACAGCTCGTATCAATGAGTTGACAGGTCACTTCAAGACCCACATGAAAGACCACCACTCACGTCGCGGCCTCCTGCGTATGGTTAGCCGTCGCCGTAAGTTGCTCGACTATCTCAAGGGCCGCAACCCAGATTCATATCGTGGACTGATCGAAAAACTCGGTCTGCGTAAGTGATCGGAATCCATGGGGCAGTCTCCCCGTGAAGCAACCGTGGTAGGTGCGACTATTCAGTCGCCTTGGCCACGGTTTTTCATTTGTAAGGAATAAATTGTCATGTTCAATAAAGTGACCAAATCTTTTCAGTATGGCCAACATACCGTTGTGCTTGAAACCGGCGAAATTGCACGCCAGTCTTCAGGTGCAGTATTGGTTACTGTCGAAGACACTGTCGTACTCGCAACGGTTGTTGCAAAAAAAGATGCCAAGTCAGGTCAGGATTTTTTCCCCCTGACAGTGGATTACATCGAAAAAACCTACGCTGCGGGCAAAATCCCCGGCGGCTTTTTCAAACGTGAAGGCAAGCCTTCTGAAAAAGAAACACTGACCTCGCGTTTGATCGATCGCCCGTTGCGTCCGTTGTTTCCAGAGGGCTTCTACAACGAAGTTCAGGTCATCATTCACGTGTTGTCTGTGAATCCCGAAATTGATCCAGACATCCCAGCGATGATTGGTGCTTCGGCTGCGCTGGCTATTTCCGGCATTCCTTTTAATGGTCCGATCGGTGCCGCTCGCGTGGCTTACATCGATAACCAGTATCTGGTGAATCCGACTGCGTCGCAGCTCAAGACTTCCAAGATGGATCTGGTGGTTGCTGGCACACAAGCCGCTGTGCTGATGGTTGAATCAGAAGCCCAGCAGCTTTCCGAAGAAATCATGCTCGGTGGTGTCGTATTTGGCCACACACAGATGCAAGTCGTGATCGATGCGATCAATGACCTGGTCCGTGACGCTGGTAAACCCGCCTGGGACTGGCAGCCTGCGGCCAAGAACGAAGCACTGATCGCTTCTGTGACAGCTGCTGCGCAAGAGGGCTTGAGTGCCGCTTACCAGACGCGTCAAAAGCAAGAGCGCACCACACAATTGCGTCAGTTGTACGCAGACGTGCATGGCAAACTGGCTGAAGCTGCCGCCGCACAAGGTGTCTCGGCTCCAGACAGCGTGACCGTCGACAACATACTGTTTGACCTCGAAGCCCGCATCGTGCGTAGCCAGATTCTTTCAGGCGAACCACGTATTGATGGCCGGGACACACGTACCGTGCGTCCAATCAGCATTCGTCTGGGTGTGCTCCCTCGTGTGCATGGCAGCGCCTTGTTCACGCGCGGCGAAACACAAGCTCTGGTTATTGCAACACTCGGTACCAAGCAAAACGAGCAGATCATTGATGCGCTCATGGGCGAGTACCGTGACCGTTTCCTGATGCACTACAACATGCCTCCCTTCGCAACCGGCGAAACGGGCCGCGTGGGTACGCCCAAGCGCCGTGAAATCGGTCATGGTCGTCTGGCCAAGCGTTCACTGGTGCCTTTGTTGCCTGATGCGGCTGACTTCCAGTACACCATTCGCCTGGTTTCAGAGATCACTGAATCAAACGGTTCGTCGTCAATGGCTTCTGTCTGCGGCGGCTCGCTTGCCATGATGGATGCAGGTGTTCCGTTAAAAGATCACGTCGCCGGTGTGGCAATGGGTCTAATTCTGGATTCAGGCAAATTTGCTGTGCTGACCGATATCCTGGGTGATGAAGATCACCTCGGCGATATGGACTTTAAAG
>CANBUF010000205.1 GCA_947372575.1 Alcaligenaceae bacterium
GAAGGCAAACGTAAGCTTTCTGCGACCAAGGCACTCAGGGGCCGCCTGAGTGATTAATCTCGCGCTTAAGGGAGTGGCCGGAGCTGGACACGGCGGAACTTCACGATGCCACCACCACCAAACTGCAAGGCAATCCGTCCACGGGCATGTGCTGAGTCGCTCCCGGCAGAACTCTGCACGCCATTGAGCACGATCGTCATCTGCGGACCTTTTGCAGTGATTTCGAAGGTGTTCCATTTGCCACCGGCTAACGGCATCGGTGACACCTTGGCGACGTCCACAATCGCGCCAGTACCATAGGCCTGCTCTGGTCGAGTATCCCAGATATTGACTTCGTAGGCGGTTTTCGCCGAGATGTTATTGGGCTCTTCGCAACGAATAAAAATTCCACTATTTGTATTGGTATCGACATAAAACTCGGCACGCAATTCAAAGTTGTCATATGTGGCCTGGGTGACCAGATAGCTCGGGTCTTTTGCCTTAAGCACATCTGCGCTTAATACGCCGTCCGCAACCCTCCAGTTCGCGCTCCCACCCGATGGCAGCCACCCATCAAGATTTTTACCGTTCAAGAGCGAGATCCATTCGCCGCCACTGCCCTGCTGCGAGGCACATCCTGCCACACCAAGCAAAGCGCTTGCGAGTCCAACAGTCAACACATTACGTCGATTCATACCTGTCTCCTGAATATTTTAATATTGCACATCGTTCGTTGATGCCGCATTTCTTTGAATGCTGCATTACATTACTCTATCCTGCTGAATAACTCCAGAATCAACCATGCAATCGCCTGATGACTTGCTCTCCATTCCACTTTTCCCACTTGGAACGACGCTGTTTCCCGAGGGGTTACTGGCACTAAAAATTTTTGAAGTCCGTTATTTAGACATGACGAAGTCTTGTCTGCGCAACAACACCCCCTTTGGTGTGGTCACGCTTGATCAAGGCGCCGAAATCCGCATGCCTGGCGAGGAAATTGAATTTTTTGAAGTCGGCACCCTTGCGCGGATTGTGCATTTTGATGCTGTGCAACCAAGCCTATTCATGATTCGCTGCAAAGGTGAGCAAAGATTCCAGATTGTGAACAAGACACAACAAGACAATGGCCAGTGGTGGGCAGAGGTCGAACTGATCAAAAACGATGACTTCATCGAAATTCCACACGAATTGCTGCAAACAGCCCGCGCGTTAGACAAAATCATCAATACCATCCAAGAGCAAGGAATCCCTGAGGATGAACATCCGATTGCGAAACCTTATCACCTGAATGACTGCGCGTGGGTCGCCAATCGCTGTGCGGAACTGCTGGATTTACCTGCAGCACAAAAACAGCATTTGCTCACGATGGAAAACCCACGCCTGAGACTGGATATGATTCAGGATATCCTTGATGACATGGGAATATTCAAGGATGGCGCGCAAGACGGGTTCTGATACAGCAAGATAAAAAAGATCAGGCGCTGATCATTCAGACGCTTATCATTCGTATTCATTATAAAAAACGAGACAAAAATGATTCGGTTCGCTAAACAGTTATGCACACTGGCCTTGTTTTCCTTTGCTTGTATGGGGATGCCGAGCTGGGCGCAAAGTGAGTTGACCTACCCGAGTCGGGCAATCAAAATTGTGGTGCCCTTTGCTCCGGGTGGTTCAACCGATGCGCTGGCCCGCCTAATTGCACAGAGACTCACAGCGGCCTGGGGTCAGACAGTTATTGTCGAAAACAAACCAGGCGCAGGAGCAACACTGGGCGCAGATTATGTCGCAAAGTCCACGCCGGACGGCTATACCTTGCTGATGGGAGCCGCGCATCACACCATTGCACAGAATGTTTACGCCAAATTACCGTACCACTTTGGACGGGACTTTGCCCCAGTCAGCATTGTGGCCATGATTCCTAATGTGATTGTGATTAACGCACGCGTTCCTGCAAAAACGATTCAGGAATTTATTGCGCTGAGCAAACAAGAGCCTGGCAAATTGAACTATGGCTCAGCAGGTGCAGGCACGGCACATCATTTAATCGGAGAAATGTTCAACTTGCAGGCAGGTACCAACATCGTTCATATTCCCTATAAAGGTAGTTCGCCTGCCGTAGCGGATTTAGTCAGCGGTCAGGTACAGGTCATGTTTGATACGGTATCGTCTGCCCTGCCGCAGATCCAGGCAGGCAAAACACGCGCACTTGCAGTGACTACAGCTAAACGCTCCTCTGCGCTCCCGGACGTTCCAACACTGGACGAAACAGTTCTGCCTGGTTTCGATGTCGGAACCTGGTTTGGCATTCTTGCCCCCAAGGGTACGCCGGCCGCGATTGTGACAAAACTCAGTGCAGAGATTGTTCATATCGTTCAGATGCCAGAGGTGACCAAGCAATTGCTTGAAATGGGCTCTGAGCCTGTTGGCAGCACCCCGGCTGAAATGACTGCTCAAATCGCCAAGGAGCTCACTGAATTTGGTGAACTGACACAAAAAATCAAATTGACCGTCGATTAAGAAAGTCTACATTCGTGGCAGGCTTGCCAGTGACAGCTTAACTACGTCGCAATTCTGCTCGCCATCAGGTAAGCTTTCGGGCATATTTCAACCAACAATCGAGTACGAGACATGGCTACCAACACACCTATTTACCAAAACCTAGGCAACAGCGGCTTACGTGTGCCGCGTCTGTGGCTAGGTGCGATGATGTTCGGCGATCAGACCGAAGAGTCTGTTGCCCGTGAGATGATCGCCGTGGCGCGCGACGCGGGACTCAACGCCATTGACACCTCAGACAACTATGCGGGTGGCGAATCAGAAAAAATGGTTGGTAGGCTGATTGCACAGGATCGCTCAAGATGGGTGGTAGCGACCAAAGTTGCCAACCCAATGGGCACAGAACCCAACGACCGGGGCTTGTCCAGACGCTGGGTGATGAAGGAAGTGGATAATAGCTTGACACGCCTGGGCATTGACTGCATTGATGTCTATTACATGCACCGCGACGATGAGTCCGTGCCAATTGAGGAAGTCCTGTCAACATTTGCCAGACTGATCGAAATGGGGAAAATCCGTTATTACGGTCTTTCCAACTTTAGAGGCTGGCGTGTCGCGCGCCTGGTTGAGACTGCACGTCGCATGGGAATTCCCCAGCCAATCGTTTGCCAGCCTCCCTACAGTGCCGTCACCAGATTGATTGAGACAGAACTGATTCCTAGTTGCAACCATTACGGCGTTGGCGTGGTGGCTTACAGTCCTCTGGCGCGCGGTGTGCTGACCGGTAAATATCAACCCGATGCGGCACCCGATGCCAATAGCCGTGCGGGTCGTGGCGATCGACGCATACACCAGACAGAATTCCGTCCTGAGTCCCTCAATGTTGCAAACGCGCTTAAAGCGCATGCTGAAAGCCGAGGGCTGAGCCCAACGCAATTTGCTATCGCCTGGGCGCTGAATAACCGCTGCATGAGTGGCGTGATTGGCGGTCCCCGAACGCTTGAGCAATGGAAGGACTACGTGGCAGCACTTTCGGTTCAGATCACCGCAGAAGACGAAGCAAAGGTCGATCAGCTTGTTCCTCCCGGCTACGCTTCGACCCACGGTTTCGTCGACCCGCAGTATCCAATCATGGGACGTCGGCCGATTTAATCTTTTGCGCAGGAATCGCAGGCGCACGGATTAGGTTTATAGGGTTTGTGACAAGTAAGCGATAATGATGGCTTGGGAACAACCATCACCAAACGCCATGAATAAGCCCGACATGATCATCCAGAAAATCACCTACTTGCGTGGGCCAAATATCTGGACGTATTACTCTGCCATCGAAGCCCTGATCGATATCGGAGACCTGGAAGACTGTCCTTCAGACAAAGTTCCAGGTCTTTACGAACGATTAACGGCGTGGCTTCCCAGCCTGATTGAACACCGTTGCAGCCCTGGTGTACGCGGTGGATTCCTGCAGCGACTGAAAACGGGCACGTGGCCTTGCCACATTCTCGAACACGTCACCCTCGCCTTGCAGGACCTGGCGGGAGTACCAGGACATGGCTTTGGTCGAGCCCGCGAAACAGAAAAACGCGGCGTCTACAAGGTCGTCGTCAGCGGCTGGCAGGAGGACGTCACGCGTGAGGCCTTACTGACTGGACGTGAGCTGGTCATGGCCGCCATCGAGGATCGCCCCTTCGATCTGGAGGCCGCGCTTGAGAATTTGCGCGATATGACTCAAAGCCTGTGCTTTGGACCGAGCACCGCCTCGATTGTCATGGCAGCCGAAGACCGTAACATCCCTGCAATCCGACTCAGCGAAGGAAATCTTGTCCAGTTTGGTTATGGAATCAACCAGCGTCGTATCTGGACAGCCGAAACAGATCGCACCAGCGCGATTGCCGAGACGATTTCACGTGATAAGGACCTGACAAAATCAATTCTTCAAGCCTGTGGTGTTCCGATTCCTCATGGGCGCGCAGTCGAAAGCGCTGCCGATGCCTGGGATGCGGCACAAGATCTGGGACTGCCAGTCGTTGTCAAACCTGTCGATGGCAATCACGGCAGAGGCGTTTTTATCAATCTGGAATCTCAACAGGATATTGAAGCTGCCTATGCAGTCGCTGTCGACGAGGGTTCAGGCGTACTCGTAGAGAGATTCATTCGTGGCAACGAACACCGCCTGCTGGTGATTGGAGGCAAACTTGCCGCAGCTGCAAAAGGCCAAACCGCAAGTGTCGTAGGTGATGGTAAGCAAACGGTCTCTGAACTGATTGAAAGTCAGATCAACTCTGACCCAAGACGTGGTCGGGGCGAGGAGCAGCCACTTAACCCAGCCCGGATCGATT
>CANBUF010000206.1 GCA_947372575.1 Alcaligenaceae bacterium
AGCCATCAGACTGCGCGCGCGCGACAAGCTGAGCGCCAATGGTTGCATTGCCGCCTGGCTTGTTTTCAACCACGACTTGCTGGCCAAGGATCTTGCCAAGCTCCGTTGCAAATATTCTACCGACTGCATCGGTGCCTGCGCCTGCCGGAAACGGGATAACCAACGTGATCGGCTTAACAGGATAGTTACCCGCTGCTTGCGCGTGCACCGCACAGGGTAAGAGGCTCACAAGCGCTGTCAGGCATGACAGTTGCGCAAATATTCTGCGTGCAGGCGATAAGCAACTACGATTTTTATTTAAGCTCATGTGTCTGCGCCTCAGGATGCGATGCAAAGCGGATTACACGCTCTGGGGATTCTTCGTATGGGGGAGAATAAATCACTAGAACTCTCGCTGGCGTGTCACTTGTCACAGTAAAAACATGTGGCAAGTCTGGCGGAAAAAAACAGCAGTCACCAGGCATCATATCCACCGCTTCACCGTTGACCTCGGCACGTGCCGAACCCGTCAGTAAATAACAGACCTGTTCGATGCCCGGATGTGCGTGGGGGAGTGCGCCTTGGCCCTTTTCGATGACACCAATCAGCATTTCGAGCTGTTTGGCACCTACGGTTTCCTGGCATATCAAGCGTCTGTTGAGTGTGCCTGTGTGATTGGCAGGAGAATATCCTGGTACATCTGCTTCCCTAACAAACCATTCTGGTTTTTGCATAGTTGTCCCTGTTTGTTTGCGATTTTTACATACCGCCCGGGGCCAGGCAAGCTATTTAGCCACACTGTTAAAATTGCAACTATGCAATGAACACGTTGGAAATAAATAAACAAAATGAGCGCTGTGCGACCTGAATCTGGTGCCACATTGGACACTTGGCTATCCTATCTTGAGTCCTTGCATCCGAGTGCGATCGATATGGGGCTTGAACGCGTTCAGCAGGTTGCTGAGCGCCTCAATATCCATTCCGACGCTGTCAAGATTGTTGTAGGAGGGACCAACGGTAAAGGTTCAACCTGCGCAATGCTGGAGGCAATCTATCTTGCCGCTGGGTACCGGGTAGGTTTGTACACCTCGCCGCACTTAATTAAATTTAATGAGCGCGCCAGATTGAATGGCGAGATCGTTACGGATCAGGAGTTCGTTGCTCAGTTCGAAGCAATCGACGCGGCCCGAGACGGTATTTCACTGACATATTTCGAGTTTTCAACCCTTGCCGTTTTGAGGTTGTTTTGCCACGCCGAGCTTGATGTGATGATTCTCGAAGTTGGCCTCGGTGGCCGACTCGATGCGGTCAATATTGTGGATGCAGATTGTTCGATCATCACGAGTGTGGATATCGACCATACAGAATGGCTCGGCGACACCCGCGAAAAAATCGGACTCGAAAAAGCGCATATTTTCAGACCGGGTCGTCCAGCTATTTGCAGCGACCCTGCGCCCCCACAGAGCCTGCTGGATTATGCCGCGTCGATACAGACTGATCTGTGGCTATTTGGTCGTGATTTTAATTATTCAGGCGATCGCCAGCAGTGGGCATTTGCAGGCCGTAACCAACGGCGCAATGCGATGGCCTATCCCGCGCTCAGGGGTGCCAATCAGCTTCTGAATGCGTCGGCAGCACTTGCAGCGATTGAGTCCTTGCGCGACAGACTGGCCGTCCCGCAGCAGGCCGTCAGGCAGGGGCTGATTACCGCTGCACTGCCAGGCCGATTCCAGATACTCCCAGGCCAGCCTACAGTCATTCTCGATGTCGCCCATAATCCGCATGCTGCGGCAGTACTAGAAAAAAACCTCGGTAACATGGGTTTTCACCCTTATACCTATGCGGTGTTTGGCATGTTGTCCGATAAAGACATAGAAGCCGTTGTCAAGCACCTGGCGGGTAGGATTGACCACTGGTATTGCGCCAGTTTGCCAGGCCCCCGCGGTATGACCTCCGCGTTGCTTGCGAGTAAAATTCAGCTTGCCATCGAAAATTCAGGCAAAGTAGAACAAGTAGCTTTTACCGTGAACACGTTTGATTCTGTCAGCCAGGCCTATCTTGCCGCGCATGAAAAGGCGAACCCGGATGATAGAATCGTCGTATTCGGATCCTTTTTGACTGTGGCTGGCGTACTCGAAACGCTGGGTCGTGTCTAATGAATATCAGCATAGTGTTACTAAACAAAATTTACGATCACACTTTTCCTATCAGGATGTTTCCATAAATGGGACTGTTTTCCAGAAAGGATAGTCAGGCTCCCCGTAAACCGGTTAAACCTCGTCCTTCGGTTTCAAGCGAGGCACAGGCAGCGGAATTACGAGTGCGCGCGCGCCGCAGGCTAGCAGGCGCCGTAGCTCTCGTTCTTGGCGCGATCGTTGTATTGCCCATGTTGCTTGACTCCGAACCGACACCTGTTTCAAAAAATATTGCGATTCGTATTCCTGATCGTAATGCTGCTTTCCAGCCTAATTTATCTGAGCCTGCCCCAGAGCCGACGACCTCCGGGTCCTTAACAGCAGCACCGCCAGTAGAATCTGCTGCCGCCACACCTGCAGTTACGTCTGTTGCTACACAAGCAGCTGCCCAAGCTCCAGCGCCTGCTGCCATTGCACCGCCTCCTGCCGCAAAACCAGAGCCTAAGGCCGAGCCTAAGACCGTGGCAAAGCCTGACACCAAGCCAAAGGCTGATACTAAAGCCGAGCAAGCCAAAGCCGAACAAGCCAAAGAGGCTGCTGCCAAGTCGTCACGCTCAGATGATGGTGCCCGTGCCTTGGCCCTTCTAGAAGGGCGTCCTGCTTATGAGCCTTCTGCCGCTCCTGGCGGTGCATCGAACTCAGGCAAACCCATGACCAAGGGCAATTTTGTTGTCCAGGCGGCTTCGCTGGATGCTGCGGCAGACGCTCAGTCACAAAAGGAAAAACTATCGGTATCCGGAGTGAGCAATGCGTTTGTCGATGGGCCTGTACAAGTTAATGGTATGCAAAAGTATCGTGTCCGCGTCGGACCATTCCCCTCACGTGAAGCTGCCCAGGCAGCCCAAACCAGGTTGCGTACGCTTGGCTTTGGTGGCGCCTTTATTACTTCGCAGTGACAGGTTTCGATTTCGTCCTGTTAGCCATACTGGCGATTTCTGCAGTGCTGGGCTTGGTCCGTGGACTGCTTAAAGAGGTTCTTTCTCTCGTTGCCTACGTTTCTGCATTTTTGGCGGCAATCTGGTGGGGCCCGACCGTATCGGACTGGCTGACGCGCTGGATTACCCAGTCGTTTTTGAAAATGGGCGTAGCCTATTTCAGTGTATTTGTTGTGGTGTTGCTATTTATCGGCCTGATTAATATGACGCTCTCTGCGTTGATCAGTCGTACGGGTTTGACACCTGCTGATCACGGACTTGGCGCGTTATTTGGCTTGATCCGTGGTGTGCTTTTTATTTTGTTGCTTGTCACACTAGCAGGCTTTACACCGTTGCCAAACGAGGTTTGGTGGAAGCAAGCCATGTTTTCAAAGCAAGTTGTGAATGTTATTCAACAAATTAAATCCAGGCTGCCAGCACCATTTGGTGACTGGTTACCTTATTGATTCATTGTGTTTGTTTGCGGGTTAACCGCTATCGGGAAAGTTCATGTGCGGAATTGTTGGCGTCATCGGTCGCGGTCCTGTTAATCAGCTGTTGTATGACAGTCTGTTATTGCTTCAGCATCGAGGTCAGGATGCGGCGGGTATCGCTACATCAAATGGCAATCATTTCAATATGTACAAAGCCCATGGACTGGTTCGTGATGTTTTTCGTACCCGGAATATGCGCTCATTACCAGGAACATCCGGAATCGGGCAGGTTCGTTATCCGACGGCGGGCTCCAGTGATAGCGTCGAAGAAGCGCAACCTTTTTACGTCAATGCCCCTTTTGGTATCACGTTTGCCCATAACGGGAATCTGACAAATTGGCAGGAGCTGCGCGAGTCGCTTTATAAAAACGATCAGCGTCACATTAATACCAACTCAGACTCCGAAGTATTGCTCAACGTGCTTGCACACGAGTTGCAGCGGGCTGCAAACGGTGTTTCGCTTGACGAAAGTGCAATTTTTCGTGCTGTAAAAGTTTTGCACCAGCGTGTCAAAGGAGCCTATGCCGTGGTCGCTCAGATCTCGGGATATGGCATGCTTGCCTTCCGGGATCCGCATGGCATTCGTCCATTGTGTCTGGGGCGCTGTGACACGCCACAAGGAACCGAGTGGATGGTTGCCTCCGAATCAGTCGCACTCGAAGGCTCGGGTTTTGCCTTTGTCAGAGATATTTTGCCTGGTGAAGCGCTCTTTATTTCGCTCGACGGAATGGTAAGTAGCGAAATTTGTGCCACAGGTGCAGTACATGCGCCCTGTATATTCGAATATGTTTATTTTGCACGTCCGGACTCTGTAATTGAGGGTGTGTCTGTATATGGTGCGCGTCTGCGTATGGGGGAGTATCTGGCTGACAAGCTGGCCCGCAGCCTCAGGCTGGGTGACATAGATGTCGTGATGCCGATTCCTGACTCATCACGTCCCGCCGCGATGCAGCTGGCCGATAGGCTCGGGCTGAATTATCGCGAAGGTCTGATCAAAAACCGATACGTCGGTCGCACCTTCATCATGCCTGGACAAGCCGTACGTAAAAAATCCGTGCGCCAGAAGCTCAATACTATTGGTATGGAGTTCAAAGGCAAAAACGTCCTGCTCGTGGATGATTCAATTGTGCGCGGCACGACAAGTCGTGAGATTGTCGACATGGCACGTGCCGCTGGCGCGAATAAAGTCTACATGGCATCTGCGGCTCCACCGGTACGCTATCA
>CANBUF010000207.1 GCA_947372575.1 Alcaligenaceae bacterium
TCCAAGACTGAATGAAATTCATACATTTATATCTGCGTGTACTCAATCTGCTGGGAACTGACCGCAGACTTGGATGGATGCTCGCAATTGCCAACGTCACCTTTGCGATGGCACTGTTTGCTGAACCCGTACTGTTTGGCATGGTGATCGATAAGCTGACGCAAGCCTCCGCGACACAGCCTTCACTCATTTGGGTCAAAGTGTGGCCACTCTTGCTTGCCTGGGGATGCTTTGGACTATTCACCATCGTGTGTGGCGCGCTGGTCGCACTGGTCTCAGACCGGCTCTCGCATCGCAGACGCCACATCGCGATCAGTGATTATTTTGAACATGTCCTGCAACTGCCCCTCGCGCAACAAAGTCAGACGCACTCCGGGCGCCTAATGAAAGTCATGCTGCAGGGCACAGACTCGCTGTGGTGGATCTGGCTGAGTTTCTTTCGCGAACACATGGCCTCGATTGTCTCGCTGATCATTCTGATTCCTGCGGCCTTCTATATCAACTGGCGCCTGGCGATCATCATGATCGTGCTGTGCCTGTTGTTTGGATGGATGACAAACTTCATCCTGCGTAAAACCCAAAAACTGCAGGAACAAGTTGAGGGCCATCACTCTGACATGGCAGAGCAGGTTTCAGATACGCTGGGCAATATTTCACTGGTGCAAAGTTTTGCTCGCGTGCAACACGAAGTCATTGCACTGAAAAAAATCAGTCGGCGTGTACTCAAGGCACAATACCCGGTCTTATCATGGTGGGCGCTTGTTACAGTACTCAGCCGATCGGCGACGACCCTGTCGATCCTGTCTATCGTCGTGCTGGGCACCTGGTTATTTACACAAAGTCTAATCTCTATTGGTGAGATCGTGACCTTTATTGCGTTCGTGACAATGATTATCGGCAAACTTGAACAAGTGGTCGGTTTCATTCATCGACTGGCAACCGACGCGCCAAGGCTGCAGGAATTCTTTCATGTTCTGGACACCACACCCGCGATTCACGACAAACCCGACGCAATTGATTTGGTACATCCACGCGGCGAGATCACCTTCAGTGATGTTGTGTTTTCGTACGACAAAAAACAACCCGCCGTGAATCATTTGAATTTCACAGTCGCAGCAGGACAAACCGTAGCAATCGTTGGCACCTCGGGCGCAGGAAAATCCACGGCACTCGGTCTGCTGTATCGCGCGTTTGATCCCTTATCGGGCAGCATTACCATTGATGGCATTGATATTCGAGATATCAAGCTGACATCACTGCGCCACAATATCGGCGTCGTCTTCCAGGAGTCACTGCTGTTTAACCGTTCGATTGCAGAAAACCTCCTGGTCGGCAATCCCGAAGCCACGCCCGAACAACTCATCGATGCGGCGACGCGGGCTCAGGCAATTGATTTCATCGAAAACAATCCCAAGGGCTTCGATACAAAGATTGGCGAACGAGGTCGTGCACTGTCAGGCGGAGAGCGTCAACGACTGTCCATTGCGCGAGTCATACTCAAAAACCCTCCGATTCTAATTCTGGACGAAGCGACCAGTGCGCTCGACAGCGAGACCGAGTCACGCCTGACTGCGGCACTCGAAGAAGTGGCAAGGAACCGCAGCACACTGATCATCGCGCACAGACTCGCCACGATTCGCCGCGCCGACAAGATCCTTGTGATGGAGGCAGGGAAAGTTGTGGAGATGGGCACGTTCGAGGAACTCTATCAACGTGACGGTCGCTTTACACAATTGGTACGGGAGCAGTTTGCTGAGTTACCTGAAAGGACAACAACATGACCGGATTTTCATCCCAGTGGCTTGCGTTGCGAGAGCCGGCGGATCATCGTGCCCGCAATACTGCACTCTGCGCGCAGGTCACGGCACATTTCAAACGTGCCCGCCCCGAACGGGGACACGACGCTTCACAGCCACTACGCATCATGGATCTGGGCTGTGGTTCAGGATCAAACCTACGCGCACTCGCCCCGGTTTTTCCCGCTTTTCAGCATTGGACCTTAGTGGACTATGACCTGGCATTGCTGCAGGCTGCACGCCAAACCCTGATCGCCTGGGCAGATGAAGTGGTGTCTGAGACCCCGGCCGCTGACGATACCCAAGTGAGCATGCTGATCTGTACTAAAAATACCGCCCGGCTCGAGATCACTTTTTTGCAAGTGGATCTGGCGGCTAATATCGAACAGGTTCTCGCCAGACCCATTGATCTGGTGACCGCAGCAGCATTTTTTGACCTGGTATCCCCGAGCTGGCTGCAACGATTCTGTGCCGCCCTGACGGTGCCGCTTTACACAGTACTGACCTACGATGGTGTCGAGCAATGGCGCCCTACCCACAGCGCAGATGCGGACGTGCTACATGCCTTTCATGCACATCAAGCCACAGACAAGGGCTTTGGACGATCTGCCGGACCGCAAGCCATCGAATTGATGCGTACAGCATTAACGGCGAAGGGCTTTAGTGTCGCGCTTGAGCAAAGCCCCTGGCAACTCGGCACAGAAGATCGCGATTTAATGCGTGCACTGGCGCGGGGCACAGCAGGCGCGGTATCTGAAACAAAAACCGTCGATGAAAAAACCATTCAAAGTTGGCTCAACGACCGCTTAAATGCTGAGCACTGTGTCATCGGTCACTGGGATTTGTTTGCACAACCCGAGTGAAGTTCTGTAAGCTGCTCACAGAAGCACGGAGGTTCAGCCTGGTCGACGCATCTTGAATAACTGCGCAGGTCCGACCGTAAAGTAATCAGCCGGACCGCCGCCACGCAGGACATGACCGGCAGCAGCAGTGTCATAGACTCCACCGACCAGGAGCGTCTCATCAATATGCACCGCGACCACTTCACCGAGCACCATCCAGGTCGGGATGATGTCGCCCGCAGCCGTTTCAAGCTGCATGACCTTAGTGACCTTACACTCAAAGGATACTGGGCTTTCTGCGACGCGTGGTGCGAAGACCAATCGTGAAGGGGCTTGTGTCAATCCCGCCACGTCAAATTCATTGACCTCGGGCGGCACCGCAGCACAAGTCTGATTCATGGCCTCAGCAAGCGGGAGCGTCACCAGGTTCCAGCAGAACTCGCCCGTTTCCTCTGCGTTGCGAACAGTGTCTTTGTAATTAATGCTGGAAAATGCGACGATTGGTGGAACATAATTGAACGCGTTAAAAAAACTGTACGGCGCAAGATTCACAATCCCATCTTTGCTTTTAGTAGAGATCCAGCCAATCGGGCGCGGACCCACAATCGCATTAAAAGGATCATGCGGCAGACCATGCCCCTGACGGGGCTCATAAAAATGATAAGACGTGGCCATCTATTGCTCCGGATACAGTCAAAATAAGATAATGTATTAAACCACCATACGAATCGACTACGATAACCCAGTGAGGCTCGCGCCTGCACCTAACGGATACCTAATCACGTGCAAACCATTCTGGAAGCTTCTGGGCTGAGCTTTGGCTACCCCGAACAAGTCTTATTCACGGACTGGTCAATGCGCGTCCCATCTGGCGTATCACTCATCAAATGCGATGATAGCCGTGGCAAGACGACTCTGATCAGATTACTGGCAGCCGAACTGCCAGCGCAACAGGGCAGTCTCGCAATCAAAGGGATCCGACTCGATCACGATTCAGCGCAATACCGCTCACAAGTATTTTTTATTGAACCGCGTTGCGAGCAATTCGACCAGATCACTGCAATGGATTTTTTTGCTGAAATGCAAAAAAAATATCCCGCATTCAATACAGAAAAGCTGCCTGCACTGCTCTCTGGGCTCTCGCTCAGCCCTCATCAGGACAAGCCTCTTTACATGCTCTCAGCTGGCAGCAAACGCAAAGTCTGGATTGCCGCAGCACTGGCCTGTGGCGCGGCAGTCAGCCTGATAGATGATGTGTTTGCAGCGCTCGATCTGGGTTCGATTGAATTTATTACAGCTCAACTGGTTGAACATACACGCCATTGCGACCGTGTCTGCATCATTGCCCATTATGATGAGATCGAACTGCTGTCGTGCACGTCAGTGATCGCGTTATAGCTTAGGCGACCTCGTTGCGCAAGGTGCCGACTTTCTCGACAATGACTTCAACATAATCCCCATGCTGCAAAAAGCGTGGAGGTGTGCGACTGAAGCCCACGCCTTCGGGGGTGCCGGTCGCGATCACATCACCCGCACGCAACTCTGTAATCCCTGACAGGTATTCGATCAGTTTGGGAACAGTAAAAATCATGTTGTCGAACTTCGTGTGCTGCATTGTCTCGCCGCTCACGACCGTCGTCAGCGTCAGCTGGTCCAGCTCACCCACTTCATCGACCGTCACGAGCGCGGGTCCGATCGAACTCGAACGGTAAAAATTCTTACCTTGATCCAGCGTGCGCTGAAACTGATAGTCACGCACCGAACCATCCATAAAACAGGTGTAGCCTGCAACGTGGCTGAGCGCCTCTGAGGCTGTGATGTTGCGCCCGCCCTTACCAAGCACAACAGCAATTTCACCCTCAAAATCATACTCAGGCGAAAGGGTCGGCTTTTCAAACTTTTCACCGTGTGCAATCAATGCCGCAGGGATTTTGACAAAGGTCCGCGGGAACTCCGGCAACTTGTGGCCGGCCTCTGCTGCATGCGCCGCATAGTTCAAGCCAATGCAATGGACGGTGACAGGTTCAAAAAACAAAGGCAAGTATTTCAGGTCAGCCTCCTGAAAATCTGCGGCAACGTGCGCAGCCGCGATCTCACGCACCGCGTCCAGCCCATCGCGCTGCAACAACACCAGCAAACTCGGATAGGCCTGTCCAATTC
>CANBUF010000208.1 GCA_947372575.1 Alcaligenaceae bacterium
TCCAGAAGATCAAAGATATGTCTACAACATACCCCTAAACAGCCAGCTCAACAAATGGTTTAGGAGCACTGTCCACGACAAAATCAATAAAACCACGCTGTACATGTGTTGAGACGAGCTTGACCTCAAGCAAGTCACCCACTGCAAGATGTGGGATGGGGCCCATCAGTTTGCCTTCAGCAGGTGGCTGAAAAATCCGCACCCAGGTTCCAAGATCGGTAACACCCGAGACAACGCCTTTGAACCGCTCGCCGATGCGTGAATGCAGCAGCATCGCTGCCTCTGACTTACGCATCTGCCGTTCGACTTTTTTAGCCGCATCTTCTTGCGAGGTGCAATGAAAGGCGAGTTCATGCAACTCCTCGACGCTATAAGGGGGCTTTTGATTCACGAGCGCAGCCTTGATCAAGCGCAAAGTAATCAAGTCCGGATAGCGGCGATTGGGAGCGGTTGAATGCATGTAATCCGTCACGGCGAGACCGAAGTGGCCGACGGCCTCATCGCCGGGTCGCTCAACAATATATTCACCCGAACCCATCAGCTTGACGATCACCAGAGACAAATCTGGAAATACAAGCGGGTGTTCACGATGCTGTTTGGCCAGAAAATTCTCAAGTGCTTGTGAATCGGGCTGCTGGGGAAGCTTGGTGCCGAGCTTGAGCGCGACATCAACGATCTTTAACCATCGCTCAGGCGAACGCACCACGCGGCGCATCGAATAAATGCCTTTTTTTGCCAGGAACTGTGCCGTACATCCATTGGTGGCAATCATGAATTCTTCGATCAATTGCCGTGCGCGGTTATGGGCCTGCTGTTGCAAGTCCGCAATCGTATTCCCATCAAAAATCGCACGAGGCTGAAACATGTCGAACTCAAGCGAACCACGCTCATGCCTGATCACCCTCAGCTTCTGGGCCAGCTTATCCTGGGTGATTAACTGCTCAGCCATGCCGGGAATGTTCTTGGCAACCTCCTGCAGGTCCCGGCTCCCCTCTATCCAGTCTGAGATCGCGTCGTACTCGAGCTGGGCCTTGTTACGTACCCAGCCACGATAGATCGCCGAATGTTCAATGACACCGTCGGCCGAAAAAACCATCTCATTGACAATCGCCAACCGGTCTTCATCTGGATTGAGTGACGTCAGATTGGTAGACAGTCTCAAGGGTAGCATCGGAAAAATACGCGCTGAGGTATACACCGACCTTGAGTTAATCAACGCGTGTAAATCGATTGGGGTGTCTTTTTTAATCAGGGCATCAACATCAGCAACCCCCACCCAGATTCGTACCCGTCCACCTGACAGCGTTTCACTGACCGTGATCTGATCGAGATCCTTTGAATCATCATTATCAATCGAACACCACAGCAGATCCCTGAGATCACGGATCTGAGGATCGTGTTCAGATGCTGGCCCTTGGATTTGCGAGAGCTGATGCTGGACTTCTTTAGGAAAATCCGGCTCCAGACCTCTGACCAGCATGACTCCTGTCGCAATACGGGCCAGTTCGGCTTTGTGATTGGAATGATCACGCCATTTACTTTCTAATTGCGTTTTATTCATCATGCTGTCCACCTATCAACTCATGGCGCTGCGCGTTTTTGCAAGATATCGACCGCTGGGAGTGTTCTGCCCTCGAGGAACTCAAGAAAGGCACCACCGCCGGTTGATATATATCCCACCTTATCAGTAATACCAAATTTAGCAATAGCTGCCAGGGTATCTCCCCCGCCTGCAATTGAAAAACCCTGCGAATCTGCAATCGCATGCGATACAACTTCTGTACCGTTGGCAAACGCGGGGAACTCAAACACACCAAGCGGACCATTCCAGACAATGGTTCCTGCCTGTTTAAGAATCGCTGCGAGTTGCTGCGCCGTATCAGGTCCGATATCCAGGATCAGATCATCGGCGCCGACATCTGCGGCGGCTTTGACAGTGGCCTGTGCGGACGCAGAAAATTCCGTTGCGCAAACAACATCTGTCGGGATCGGCACAGCCGCACCACGCGCCTGCATTTTTTTCATAACAGCGCGCGCCTGATCAAGCTGGTCAGGTTCGGCCAAGGACTTTCCGATTGGTAAACCTGCTGCGAGCATGAATGTATTCGCGATTCCGCCACCCACAATTCACTGATCAACTTTATCGGCCAGAGACTGCAGGATGGACAGCTTTGTTGATACTTTTGAACCGCCTACGATTGCAACCAATGGGCGCTTGGGGGCATGCAATGCACGTCCCAACGCTTCGAGCTCGGCCTCCAGCAAAGGACCCGCACATGCGATCGGTGCAAACTCTGCAATACCGTAGGTGGTCGCTTCGGCGCGGTGTGAGGTACCAAACGCGTCATTCGCATACACATCACATAAGGCTGCCATTTTTTTAGCAAGCACCGGGTCATTTTTCTTTTCGCCAGGATTGACACGGCAATTCTCAAGCAAGACGATTTGGCCAGGAGCCACGGAGACACCATCCACCCAGTTCTGCAAGAGGGGTACAGGCATACCCAACAATTCAGACAATCGCGCAGCGATCGGCGCAAGCGAATCCGCCGGCGTCAAGGTACCTTCAGTGGGCCGTCCCAGGTGAGACGTCACCATGACAGCAGCGCCCGCATCCAGTGCCAAGCGGATACCTGGGACAGACGCACGGATTCTTGTGTCCTCTGTAATGTGGCCGGCATCGTCAAAGGGCACATTAAGATCGGCGCGAATAAACACGCGCTTGCCCGTGAGTTTGCCGGATTGTGCCAAAGCAGAAAGCGTAAGTACTGTCGTCATGATTGAGGAACCGAAAAGTCTAAAAATATTAAATGAAGATATATGCAATAAGCAAAAGGGCCCCGAAGGGCCCCTTTTGCATATACAGCGATTATTTTGCTGACATCAGCGCAACGGTGGTGTCGAGCATGCGATTGCTAAAGCCCCACTCGTTGTCGTACCAGGAAGAAACTTTGACAAGCGGACCGGAGACTTTGGTCAGCGTGGCATCGAAGTTGCTTGAAGCTGGGTTGTGATTAAAGTCAACCGAAACGAGCTGTTCGGTGTTGTACGTCAGAATGCCCTTGAGTGGGCCTTCTGAGGCAGCTTTCAGAATGTCGTTGACTTCGTCGACTGTTGTATCGCGCTTGGCGATAAACGACAAATCAACGAGTGAGACATTGATGGTGGGCACGCGGATCGCAAAGCCGTCAAGCTTGCCGTTGAGCTCAGGCAACACCAGGCCAACCGCAGCAGCAGCGCCAGTCTTGGTAGGGATCATGCTCATGGTGGCCGAACGGGCACGACGCAAGTCTTCGTGATAAACGTCTGTCAGCACCTGGTCGTTGGTATAGGAGTGAATGGTCGTCATCAGACCTGTCACCACACCCAGTTTTTCGTGCAAAGGCTGAACCAGCGGTGCTAAGCAGTTTGTCGTGCATGAAGCATTCGAAATCACTGTGTGTTCTTTCTTGAGCACATTATGATTGACACCGAACACGACCGTTGCATCAACGTCTTTGCCGCCTGGTGCAGAAATAATGACTTTCTTTGCGCCGCCTTTAATGTGGGCTGAGGCTTTTTCCTTGGTGGTAAAAAAGCCTGTGCACTCCAGCACAACATCCACATTGAGTTCGCCCCAGGGGAGTTCAGCTGGATTACGATTGGCCAGCACACGGATTTTGTCACCGTTGACAACCATGTAGTCACCTTCGACACCAACGGTGCCTGGGAACTTGCCATGCGCAGTATCGTATTGCGTCAGATGGGCATTGGTCTTTGGGTCGCCCAGATCGTTGATCGCAACAATCTGGATATCGTGTTTCTTTCCACCTTCGTAGTGCGCACGCAAAATATTGCGACCGATACGGCCATAACCGTTAATAGCAACGCGAATCGTCATGACAACATGCTCCTGGTTTTGAAGTTTTATAAAATCTGCTTGACTGCCTGGGCCACTTTTTCAGCGGTCAGACCAAAATGTTTGAAGAGCGCACCAGCCGGGGCTGATTCGCCATAGGTATCGATGCCGACAACCGCACCATCGAGTCCGACATATTTATGCCAAAACGCTGTGATACCAGCTTCGACCGCCACGCGTGGCATCCCCTTGGGCAAGACTTGTTCGCGCCAGGCTGCATCCTGCTTGTCAAACACATCGGTGCTTGGCATGGACACAACACGGACCGCAATACCCTCTGCGGCTAGGAGTTTCTGTGCATCGATTGCAATGCCGACCTCTGAGCCGGTAGCGATAATCAGTGCGCGTGCATTAGCCGCGTCTTGCAGGACGTAGCCACCA
Source organism: Alcaligenaceae bacterium (assembly GCA_947372575.1). The sequence continues at coordinate 4,280 of CANBUF010000208.1, forward strand.
CGCGCAACTGCGGCAAGTGTCTGGGCATCACGTGCAACAAAGGGTAAATTCTGACGCGACAGGAGCAATGCCGTCGGCCCACCGGCATGCACATCCATGCCAATCGAGGTGGGTCGCTCAACCGCTGCCAGCCAGGCTGCGGCCGTTTCGACTGTATCGCAAGGGCGCCAGAGTGAGAGATTGGGAATCAGGCGCAGACTGCTCGCATGTTCGATGGACTGATGGGTCGGACCGTCCTCGCCCAGACCGATTGAGTCGTGAGTAAAGACATGCACGACCCGCTGCTTCATCAACGCAGCCATCCGGATGGCATTGCGCGAGTAGTCTGAAAAGGTCAGGAACGTCCCGCCGAAGGGTAGATAACCACCATGCAAGGCCACGCCATTCATGATGGCAGCCATCCCAAACTCGCGTACGCCGTAATTGATATGTCGACCAAAATGAATGCCATGCGTACCTGCACGCACAGGAGCAACGCCCTTCCAGTCGGTAAAGTTGGAACCGGTCAGATCAGCCG
>CANBUF010000209.1 GCA_947372575.1 Alcaligenaceae bacterium
GTCGAGATGAGTAAGAACCCCAAAAATGCACAGGAGTATTTGGTTTCTCAAATTGTTGTTGCGAATGAAACCGATGGCACTAATATTATTAAACAAATCAACAGTGGTACGTCTTTTGAAGAATTAGCTAAAACGAAGTCTTTAGATAAAGACTCGGGCCAAAAAGGGGGAGTGATTGGGTGGGTGCTGTCTAGCCAGCTGGCTTCACCCGTAAGTGATGTTGTACTCAATTTGTCACAAGGCAAGGTTGCGCAGAGGCCTATCAAAACATTGAATGGCTGGCATGTAATCAAACTGGCGGATACAAGGCCATTTGTTATGCCTAGTTTTGATCAAGCTAAGAATGTCATCGCACAATCATTCATTCAGCAACGCCGTCAGGACGCGGTGAACGCTTTGATGCAGAACGTAAAGGTTGAACCCAAGAGGTAGTGCAATCAACGCAAACCCGTCCTCATCTATCAGTCTAAAAATACGTTGAGTCAACAAATCTGCTAGCCGTGCAAAACGGCTGGTTAATGACTCATTGCAACTTGTTGATCCAAGGCTAAGCGCATTTCTGCTCCTTTTTGACATTTTAGCGCCCTCAAACCTTATTGACCATGTCAGACACTCAAATTCCAACTATAAAAAAATGGACAGCATCTCTGCTGTCCATCATTCGTATCGCTGAACGTGCGTGTGGGCTGAAACAGCACACACATATTCAAACTTACATTACGCGGCTGCGGTATTCGCCCGTACGTGTGTCAATTTCGATCTTGTCACCGATTGCGCAGAACAAAGGCACTGGCAATTCGTGGCCGGTGTTGATTTTGGCTGGCTTCATGACCTTACCTGAAGTGTCGCCACGGACAGCTGGTTCGGTGTAAATGATTTCACGAACGACCATCGTGGGCAATTCGATCGAGATCGCGCGGCCATCGTAAAACACGGCTTCGACAGGCATGCCTTCTTCGAGGTAATTTAATGCATCACCCATGCTGTCTGCTTCGATTTCGTACTGGTTGAAATCAGCATCCATGAACACATACATTGGATCGCCAAAGTATGAGTAGGTGCATTCTTTGCGGTCGAGGACGACGAGCTCGAATTTTTCGTCTGCTTTGCAAACGTTTTCAGCGCCTGAACCTGTAAGCAGGTTTTTGAATTTAAATTTGACGACCGAAGCGTTACGGCCTGACTTACTGTATTCAGCACGCTGAATGACCATCGGGTCTTTGCCGATCATGATCACGTTGCCGACGCGCAACTCTTGTGCGGTTTTCATTCGAATAAACTCCGGTAGCTATAGATCTCCGAGCCTGAAATTGCCGGAGTTATGGACAGAAAAGCCCTCCATTTTAACCTTTCTGGGCCAATGTTGCTTTAAAAGGTGCAAGACCCCTTTAAAAGAGGTTTATGGCTGAGGCAAGTGCGTCACGCAGAACAGGTGTAAAGACCTGGCAAGGTCATGGCGCGAGGCTTGTGCGTGGCAAAAATCTGCTGCCCGTTGCTGCCAGGCAGTGAATGCCGTGACCGTCACGCTGTCGCGTAAGGCTGAGGCCAGAGAGCCGTCGGCTGCAGGGTTTTCAATCAGACTGGTTTGATTCCAGCGTCGCACGAGTGTCTGTGCCGTACTGGGCAATGTTGCACGTGCGAGCCAGGCTTGAAGTTTGATTAAGTGGGTGTCTTCGGTTTGTGGATAAATTTGCCAGACAAGGGGCTTGCCTGCCCAGATTGCACGCACGACGGAGTCCTCACCACGTACAAAATTCAAATCCGCTGTCCACAGCACTTTGTCATATTCGCGCTGAGGTAAGAAAGGGATACGTTCGACGTGCAAATTACCGTAATGGCCAGCGTTGAGTGCCGGGCAGATTCCCTCTGGCACAAGTAATACGCGTGCTTGGTCGGAATGCTGGAATGCGGAGATGAGTGCCAGATAATTTATATCCGGATAGCAGAATAATGAAATGAGCGCTGCATGAGATTGTTCTGCATGAGGGGCCCCTAAAAATGTCGTTATATGCGAGGGCGTTGAATGACAGCTCGCTTCATCTTTATTTAAATTCCATATCCGGATAGATGATCGTGAAACTCCCAGGTCTTGCAAGAAGCGTTGCTGTATTTCCCGATCAGCTTGCCAGGCATCGCGACGCTCAATGAGATGCGCTTCGCGGATCAGGCCGCCAGTGTGATCCGTAAATCCAGGAAAGAAAAAATGCGAAGCTAGCCCATCGGCACGCAACGAGGGTAGGGCGTGACAGTTCTCTACCCAGTCCTCGGCGCTTAGATATTCCAGATTGATCCACAGGGCAGGATGTTGGTGCAGGGCGGCGATGTATCGCTCTGGTAAATCGCACGAGAACATGGATATTGCAATGGGGGAGGGAGTCAGGTCGGTGCCCGCAGTCCAGTGGATGATTTCAATCCCGTCGAACTGCTGTTGGTCGCAGAGTTGAAGGTCAGGCTCGAGGCGCTGAAAGCAAGACAAGTCATCCACCCACAGGCGAACGATCCAGTCGTACTCGCTGTGCAGCTGCCTGACCAGGCGCCAGGTGACGCCGATATCACCAAAGTTATCAATGACGCGACAGAATACGTCAGCCTGCATGTTTAGTGAAAATGTGCGGGTGCGGTTTCGGCATCTTCGGGCAATTCGGCGTGCACCATTTCGCCTGAAGGATTTGGAAAGTAAGGCGCACCGCAGTCCTCGCAGACCTCGGGAGGCAATACACCTGGCAGACGCCGGATGTCCGTCAGACCGCACTCTTTGAGCAGCGCTGCGATCTCCTCGGGCGTATCGATGGGGGGGGCTTCGTTTTCGAGTGCGTCCGAATCGTCTTCGCGGCCATAAAGAGGCCACAGGCATCCATATATGACTTCAGCCTGATTTTTTTGTGTAAATCCGATCCGGTATTCTTCGATCCGGCGTTCGCCGCAGCCCGCGATAATTGCACGCAGTTGGTTAGGCTCGATATTCAGGGCACCACCGAGCCAAGAAACAGCTGCCTTGACCGAAAGTGGACGCACTTTGCGGTCGGCTTCGCGGTTGCTGACGTAGTATGCATCGGGGATGAGGATTTCAAAGCCGCAGCCCGCGAGCAGAGCGGTAAACGTATCCTGGGTGTGTGCAGCCCAGTTCGCCAGGCAGCTCTGACGGGCTTCGCCGAGTTCGCCAGGCTCTTCTTGCCAGTGAAAAATGCGCTTACCTTCGGGCACGACGACCGCCGCAACGAGGTAACGGGTGTCTGCCAGCATATTGATGGCTTCGGATTCAACGTTTAAAACCGGGATCTCAGCACCTGTACCCAGTGCGATGTGACCGAGCTTCTGGAGCCAGTCCCAGGTCTCGCAAAAGGTGCGCGGCATCTGGTCCAGGCTGGCTAAATGCGGCAATAGCGCAATCTTGGTGTCTTTGGCCAGGATGTCTTCTTTGAGTCGCTGGCCAAGTGTCTGCAGGCTCGCAGCGGGAATGGTGGTTGCAGGAATACTGTAGCGTGTCCATGCAACCAGGGGCGCGACCAGTAGAAGCACGTCAAAGCGCTTACCGTCTTTCTCCAGTGTGCAAGACTCGGACAGGGTTTCGGACTGCTCGATCAGTACCTCGTAGCCACCCAGATGGGCTTCAGACATATGATCGAGTGCCGCATCCAGAGCAGCATCATTACCGGTGCGCAGCAGCTTATTGATGAGTGTGGCCAGTTCGGCTTCCCAATAGCGATCCTCGACACGGCTGCCAGAACTGTGGAGCGCGAGCGAGAGGGCAACCAGGCGTGAAGCTTCACGCGTGAGGCGGCTGGGCGGAGTCGAACGTGAACGAGCCATAAAAACAAACCAATACGTGCTTCAAGATGTCTAGTGTAACGAACAAAGACCGGTTGTTTATTTGAATCTGCTTCGCAAGGCAATGACTGGAGGTTGCTGCAGCAAACTATTTCATCGATTGCGCCGAATGCTTTAAGGCAAGACAGCAATAGATTTTACCGAACACCTGCTTGCATGAAGATTATTCTGTTGACAGGCATGGTGGCGCGAGCGTAATGTGAAAACTAGGGCTTTCCGATTTCTACGTCGGAGTTAAAGAATGAAAAAGATACTAGTTTTTATCATCTTGTCCAGTGTGCTGGTGGCCGGGTATTTTTTTTACTTACGATCAAATCCTGAACCCTCATCTGCCTTGCCATCTCAAGCCGTCCGCATAGGCATCCTCAAGACCCCTGATGGTGCGCCGGCATATATTGCCGCAGAAAAGAAATTTTATGAAGCAGAAGGCCTGACCCCTGCATATTCAAATTTTGCGACAGGCCGAGCTGGACTCGAGGCGTTAAACAATAACGAAATTGATGTGGCACTCGTGGCGCAAGCTCCGTTGGTTTTCTGGAGTTTTTCGAGAAGGGATTTTGTTGTGATTACCAACATCTCTCGCAGTGAAAAGGAAACCAAATTAATTGCCAGAGTCGATAAAGGTATTCAAAGTGTCAAAGATTTGCAGGGTAAGAAGGTTGGCGTCATCAAAAATACCTCGGCTCAATTTTTTCTCCACTCCTTACTTGAAGGCGCAGGGCTAAGAGGGGGCGATGTTGTGGAGGTGCCCTTAGATCTGGTTGATCCTGTTGCGGCATTGAGGTCGGGCGAAATAGATGCTGTCGCCGCATATGAACCTTATGCCAGCTTGATTACTGAGGGTATGGTGACAGATCCGATTTGGATTAAAGTTGGCGACAAATCGACTGAAACAATTGTGAGTTATGTCGTCAGGCGAGGCTATGCACAAAGTCATCCTGAGATCGTGCGACGGCTTTT
>CANBUF010000210.1 GCA_947372575.1 Alcaligenaceae bacterium
CATTTCGTGCAGGACCTGGTCGGCGAGTTTTTCGAGTACGTTCAGATCAGGCCCGATAATCTTGACCGAGTTCGCACCTTTTACACCTGAAAGTCCTTCTTCAACGTTGTCCTGGATGTACTGTGAAAAATTAAACTCAATTCCAGGGAATTCTTCTGCAAATTCTTTTTGTGTATCTTCGACAAGCATGGCTTTAACGTAGCCACTGCGCCATTCTTCGAATGGCTTGAGCGTGACAAAAAGTTCGCCGTTGTAAAAGCCAGCCGCATCGCTGCCGTCATCGGGACGACCATGCTGCGAAACGACGGTCACGACTTCGGGATGCTGCTTGAGAATTTCTCGCATGCGATTGACTTTAGCTACGCCAGCCTCGAGTGAAATGGTCGCAGGCATGGAGGCACGAATCCAGAGGTTTCCTTCTTCGAGGGCTGGAAGGAACTCCGTACCAATTCTCGGGAACAAAAGAAACGATAGCAAGATAAAAGCCAGACCCAGACCTACAGTCAATTTGCGCTTTTCAAGTGCCCATTTCAACACGGGTCGATAGGTATTCCTGATCCAGTGGACAAGGAATGTTTCCTTTTCTTCAATCACTTTCGGCAAGAGCAGTGAAGACAAGACGGGCGTGAGTGTAAAGGTTGCAAACAGCGCACCTAGCAAGGCGTAGGCGTATGTCCTGGCCATCGGATTGAAAATCTGTCCTTCAACACCTTGCATAGTAAACAAGGGAATAAAAGCCGCGACCGTAATGGCGGATGAAAAAAGTACCGCACGATCGACCTGCATTGCGCTGATCATGATCGTCTTGAGACGATCACTCCATCTTTCCTGTGCGGGCGTGAATTTGTAAGCGTCTAAGTTTGATTCTTCCGCTGCATCGACGAGATTTTTCTGGGCTTCGTGAGACTTTTGGAAGTTGCGGAAAATATTTTCAACGAGAATCACCGCCGAGTCGACAATAATGCCAAAGTCAACCGCTCCGACTGATAGCAGGTTTGCCGATTCACCCAGCATCACCAGAATCATGATACTGAAAAACAACGCAACGGGAATATTTGCGCTCACAATAATGGCGCTGCGCAAATCGCCCAAAAATACCCATTGAATCAAAAAAACCAGCAGGCAACCAAAGACGAGGTTATGCAAAACAGTATGCGTGGTGACGCCGATCAGTGTGCTGCGATCGTAATAAGGAACGAGCTTCACACCCGGGGGCAGAGCACCATCACTGTTGATCTTATCGACCTCGACCTTGAGTCGCGCAATCACATCATTGGTCTGCATGGTGCGGTTCATCACGGTGATGCCAGTGACCACATCATCCTCTTCGTTCTTACCAGCGCGCCCCAGTCGAGGTGCGAAGCCAACGTTTACTTGCGCGACGTCTTTGACCAGTACAGGGATGGATCCTGTTTGACTCAGGACAATATTTCCAATGTCGACAGTGTCAGAAACAAGTCCCAGGCCACGAATATTGACCGATTGTTGTCCAATATTGACCGTCCTGCCGCCAACGTTTGTGTTGGCGTTCCCGATAGCTGTAATCAACTGAGGGATCGTGATGTTATAGCCTTCGAGCTTCTTGATATCCGCTTCGACCTGATATTCCTTTGTGGTGCCACCCCAAGTGACGACCTGGGCGATGCCTGGAATAGATAAGAAGCGCTTCGTGACAACCCAGTCTTGGAGGGTGCGGAGCTGGGTGAGCCCGAAATGCGGTGGGCCGACCAATTGATAGCGCAGAATTTCACCCACTAGGCTCGAGGCCTGGATCTGCGGCTGAACATTGTTTGGCAAACTGACTTTTTGCTGAAGATTGAGCGCAGCCTGAGTGTATGCAAAGTAGTAATCGACGCCATATTTAAATGTGACACGAACAAAGGACAGACCATAAAAGGAAGTCGAACGAATGATGTCCACACCAGGTGTCGTTGCTAAACCAATCTCTAGCGGGCGTGTGTAATAGAGCTCCATTTCCTCGGCTGACAGGCCAGGAGCTTGGGCGGTGATTTCCAGAATCACTGGAGCAGGGTTCGGATAAGCCTCAATATTGAGCTTGCTGAAAGAGATCAAACCACCGATAACGAATACAAACAGTCCTATGAGGACAATTGATCGCTTCGATAGTGCAAAAGAAATTAAGCTTCTAAGCACGATATGCCTTTTTACAATGTTCTATGACGTCTAAAAGTCTGAAAAAGACTAGCGTGACTTGAGTGCTAAAGCATTACTCAGAAAAATAGCGCCGTCGCCAGCCACTTTTTCGCCGACTTCCAGTCCACTTGTGACTTGCACAAGTTGGTTCTGGGTCATTCCAATTGTGATGACGCGTTTGATGAAGTTCCGATCGTCAGTGGTCACAAACGCTGTCATGGTGCCATCCCCCTCACGCACGATCCCCTCGGGTGCAATTGCCGCTGAGACTTCTGGCGCACCGGTATTAATGACATAACTGGCAAGCATTTGCGCACGGAGTTGGTTATCCTTGTTAGGGATTTCTCCACGCACAGTGATGCGGCGGGTGACCGGATCGACCGAGGCACCAATATTGATGATGTGGCCTTGATATTTCAACGCAGGATATGCATCGACTGAGATGCTGAGCTCCTGACCGAGCTTGAGGTGTGGTAAATCCAACTCAGGCACATTGGCGATCATCCACATGGTTGATGCGTCAGCTACCGTGATAGGCGCAGGTGCGTTACCCGGCTGTACAAGCAGTCCTGGCTGGGCATTGCGTGCAACGACTCGACCCCGCATTGGGCTGGATACGACAAGCTCCGAGATCACTTTGCGGCCAGCGATAATTTTGTCCATATCCACATCAGATTTACCAAAAATGCGCATGGCATCGCGTGCAGCGTAATAATTCCCTTCGGCTGTCTGTTGGTCGGCTTTGGCCTGGTCAAAATCTTTTTGTGAAGCAGCCTGGATTTCAGACATCTTTTTTGCGCGTTCAAGCGCACGTGTTGTCAGTGTTTTGAGTCCTGCGGTAGAGATCAGGTTCGAGACGGCCTGGAGGAGATCCGGACTATCCACGGCGAAAAGTGGCTGGCCTTTGACGACATCGTCGCCAGCTTTGACAAATACTTGTGTGATGCGTCCCTGATAGGGAGTGAACACCTGAACAGTGTGTTCCTGATTGAAATCAATTACCCCTACCGCACTGCGCTGAACAGTAAATGACTGTTGTTTCACCGTTTCTACTTTGACGATGCCAGCCTGCTTATCCGTAATGGTGACAGTGATCTTTTCTTGAGCAGACTGTTGGTCTTGAGCGATTGTTGAGTGATCCGTACGACTGGTCATGAACCAGATGCCTGCCAAGACTACAACCAACACGATTGCACCTAATACGAACTTCTTATTGCTTGATTGCATTCGAGATCTCAAGGGATAAATATACCAACAGCAAACCTGTCACGCGTCACAAGACGCTGTGGAGTCGATTTAGGAGCATGAGCAGACTTGATAAGGGTTTCAAACCCGGTCATTCCCGTGCGGATTGTACTGACTGGCTGATACCAAAAGCATCATCCAAGCATTACAGTTTGGTAAGGTTGGTGTAGGCATTGCCTGGCTAGGCATTGAGGATCAGAGACCGACGCGTGACGTCAGTCGCCTAGGGTTGCAACTCAGTCGTCAAAGTTTGTAGTTATTGATTGATGCTTTGCGAATCTGAAAGAGCGGAGTCGACTGTTTTTTTATTCCACCATCCCCCGCCAAGCGCCTGGAAAAGTGCAGCGGTATCTCCTAGTCTGCTTGCTTGTGCCTGGGCATCATTCAGCAGGGCTTGCCGATAGGTTTGCTGCGCATTGATCAGGGCAAGACGATCAAGATATCCGCTGGCGTGCTGCCGTCCTGTCAGATCGAAGGTGGTTTTTGCTGCAAGGGTTAATTCATTTGCAATTTGCAGCGCATTTGCATCTGCCTGAATGGCATGCAAGGTATCTGCAACGTTCTGATATGCGGTGATTACCGTTGCACGGTATTGAGCGGCAGCCTGGAGTTGTAATTCAATCGCAGCTTTTTCTCGATGTAGTAGCGTGCCGCCATCGAACAGAGGTTGCGTGATACCTAGTGCCAGGCTAAAGAAATTCCCACTGCTCCAAAACATTTGGTTAAAGTTTGCGGCTGCACCACCCATTGCACCATTCAGTATAAATTGGGGGAGCCTGGCTGCGCGAGCGACACCAATTTGTGCATTTGCTGCGCGCAACAGTTCCTCTGCAGCACGGACATCGGGACGTTGTTCGATCAGTGTGGAAGGCAACGTGAGTGGCAATTCTTCAGGCAGTTTGAGTGCGTTGAGTTCAAAAGATGGAACCTCCTGGTCTTGGGATAAGCCAGCGAGGACCCTTAAAAGATCCCTGTTCTGTTCAAATTGCTTTTGTAGGGGAGGCAGCAGTTGCCTGACTTGACCCAGAGCGCTTTGCTGCATGGACAAGTCCAGCAGCGATGCAAATCCAGCACGGTATTGGCGTTGTGCAAGAGTGACCGCAGACAGATTCGCATCAATCATTTCTTCTGTGATCTGAATTTGTTTGCGTAATAAACCATCCTGAATGGCGGCGGCGACAATATTCGAAGCAAGGGTCACATAGGTCGCCTGAAGCTGAAATTGCTGCGCATCGGCCTGAGCTTGCAAGGATTCAACTTGTCGACGCATTCCACCAAAAACATCCGGTGTAAAACCAACTGTTAATTGCGCAGTATGAAAGTTATATAGCGTCGAACCGTTGAAGGGCGCGGTGCCTCCTTG
>CANBUF010000211.1 GCA_947372575.1 Alcaligenaceae bacterium
CCGGGAGCTGATAGAGCAAGCGTGCGCGCCAGCGTACGTGTATAGCCATGCCTGGCAAGCGCATGACCTGGTAATTTGGGATAACCGTTGCACCATGCACCGGGGACGCCCCTACGACGATATTCGCTACAAAAGAGATATGCGTCGTCTGACGCTTGCGGATAGCGAGTCGACCCTTGCGCAATCAGTGGAGTGCTGAGGCGTGCGCCAGAGCCTTGGCAGACTGTTCAACGTTACATCATCAATTGAGAGATCAGCATGCAGTATTTTTTTAAATGTATCTGCCTGTTGATTCTTTCTGGGCTCCATGCCGGTCAGGCTGCCGGTTTTCCTAATCAACCTGTCACGATTGTGGTGCCCTTCGCCGCAGGAGGCAGCTCGGACATGATTGCCAGGCTGGTGGGCGCAGAACTCAGCAAAAAATGGAATCAGCCTGTCGTGATCGAAGCCAAGCCTGGCGGACAAACAGTCATTGCCACGAATCTGGTCGCGAAGTCACGACCAGATGGCTACACGATTCTGTTTAATAGCTTTGCCCTGGTGACCAACCAGCTGCTCATGAAAGACTTGCCCTACCAGACCAGCGAATTGATGCCTGTCACGTTGCTGGGCCGTTATCCGCTGGCACTGATCGTGCGAAGTACATTTCCGGCAAACAACTTGCAGGAATTTATCGCCTATGCCAGGCAATCCCCTCATCCGATTACGTTCGGAAACGCGGGGATGGGATCAAGCATGCAGATTGGTGCGTTGGACTTTGCAAATCAGACAGGTATAAACATTGTTGAAGTACCCTACAAGGGGAGTATTTCGGCCATGAATGAAGTGATGGGCGGCCAGATTGATGCGATCTTTGAAGGTCAGGCGTTCAAGCAATACGCCGACGGTCAGCGTGCCAAAGCATTGTTTATTGCGCAGGCGGATCGTAAGGAGGGCTGGGAAGTGCCGAGTGCGGTCGAGGCAGGCCTGCCGGAGTTTGCCTTTGCTGCGTGGTTTGGTCTGATGTTGCCAGCTGACACACCCAGGGAGATCGTGCAAAAAATTTCAGCGGATGTGGGTGAGATTATCAAGCGCGAGGATGTGCGCAAACGCTTGGGAGAGGTCGGGCTGGTTGCCGATGGCATGACACCCGAAAAATATACGGCCTACTTGCACTCAGAATATCAAAAACTTAAAAAACTACTGACGACAAGTGGTGCAATCGCGCCATGACTATTCTGAACGCAGGATTGCCGTCAGACCGCTACGCGCATTTGCTTTCGGTCACTGATGTTGAGCGTCAGGCGAAAGTCTTCTTACCAAAATGTGTCTTTGAGTATGTCCGTGGAGGTACCGAAGACGAGGAAACACTCAGGGAGAATCGCGCTGCTTTTGATCGGCTGGCATTCAGGCCACGTGGTTTGTGCGATGTCTCGGTGCGTAGTCAGGCGGTGGAACTCTGGGGTAAAACCTATGCGAGTCCACTGGGCTTTGCACCGACGGGCTTGGGTGCAATCGTGCGCCATGACTGTGACGCACTGCTTGCGGCTGAAGCCTTGTCTGCCAATGTGCCTTATGTGATGAGCGGTGCCTCGAACGTACCGCTTGAGCGCCTGGCGTTGATCAATCCGGATTGCTGGTATCAAGGCTATTTTCCGGGCGATCGTGAGCAAATTCTTCGCATCATCAATCGTCTGCGCGCTGCAGGTATCCAAACGATCGTGGTGACAATCGACACCTGTGTCGGTGCAAATCGGGAAAATAATCAGCGCAATCACTTCACTGTCCCCTTCAGTCTGTCTGCGCGACTTGTGCTCGATGGCATGCTTCACCCTGCGTGGACGTTGAAGGTGTTTGCGCAAACTCTTTTCAAATCAGGCATTCCCAGATTTGAAAATATGTATGGTGGTGAGGGCACACGGATCACGGACTCTTCGCCAGGAGGTTTTCGCGCAGGGCGGGACCGCTTGAATTGGGAGGATTTAAAGTGGTTGCGCGAACAATGGCGCGGGCGACTGGTCCTCAAGGGTGTGATGCATCCGCTTGATGCCAAGCTGGCAGCAGATATCGGCGTCGATGCCTTGATTGTTTCCAATCACGGGGGACGGCAACTCGACGCGACGATCTCCTCATTGCAAGCGCTGCCGGACATTCTTGCACAGGTACCCGCAACACTTCCCGTCTGTCTGGATGGTGGCGTGCGCCGTGGAACGGACGTGCTCAAGGCGGTTGCGCTTGGCGCCAGATTGGTGTTTATGGGACGTCCTCCCTTGTATGGCGCCGCCGTAGGCGGTGCTGCGGGGATCAGGCGTGTGATGGATATTCTGACAAGTGAAATCGACCGTAATCTGGCGCTATTGGGTTGCGCCACGATCAGTGATGTCACACCCGATTTATTGCAGCCGATCACGGCCCCCAGGCTGAGCGCACTCAGCGGATCATTACTGAATTAAAAAAGAGAGAATGCCATGACAAGTCAATCATCGATCACAATGAAGGCCACGACACCCATCAAACCTGGAACGATTAAAAGCCGGGTCAGTCAGGCAGAGTGGAACACGCGCGTTGAGCTGGCCGCTTGCTATCGGCTGGTTTCGCTCTATGGTATGACGGATATGATTGCCAATCATATTTCTGCCATGGTGCCGGGCGAGCCACACCATTATCTGATCAACCCCTACGGCATGCTGTATGACGAGATCACCGCGTCATCGCTGATTAAGATCGATATTGATGGCAATATTGTCGATCGTCCGAATGATGACTATGGGATTAACAGGACTGGCTTTGTGATTCACAGTGCGATTCACGCAGTCCGTCCAGACGCCGCTTGCATTATCCACACGCATACCCGTGCAGGAATGACGGTCTCAACCCTGAAGTGCGGTTTGTTGCCACTCACCCAGACTGCCACACGTTTCGCAAACGTTGCCTATCATCAGTTCGAAGGCATTTCAGTCGATCTGTCGGAACAGAAAAGCTTACAGCGTGACCTGGGTGATGCTGAGGTCATGATTCTGCACAACCACGGATTGCTGGCGGTTGGCCCATCGATCGCCGAGGCCTTTAACAATATCTACCGTCTGGAAATTGCATGTAAGGTTCAGGTTGATGCGCTGGCCTGTAACGCCGAACTGATTATTCCTTCGCCCGAGATTGTTGCCAAGGCGAATGCGCAATGGAATCCGGGTGTTACCAGACGCTATGGCATTCTGGAGTGGCCTGCCATGCTGCGACAACTTGACCGGGTCAGCAAAAGCTATCAGGACTGACAGGCTCGCCTGGCAGAAAAAGCTGGTTTGCTGCGCTGACTGAGCAACGAAGAGGTGCTCAGTCAGGCTGGTGCTGGTCGGGCGCTCTGATTCAGCTTGTGCTGGATGCGCCACCGACCTGATTTACGCGTCTAGCACGCTGCGCAGCATCCATGCTGTTTTTTCGTGGACCTCAAGGCGCTGGGTCAACAGGTCTGCAGTAGGCTGGTCATTGGCCGCCGTCACAACAGGGAAAAGCTTGCGTGCGGTTTTGGCTGTTTGCTCCTGGGCCTTGACCAGATGGCGAACCATTTCATCAGCGTTGGGCACGCCTTCAACCTGAATAACTGAGGCCAGTTTTTCAAATTCTTGATAGGTGCCGGGTGCGGGATGACCCAAGGCACGAATACGCTCAGCAATCAGGTCCAGTGCCACCCATTGCTCGGAGTATTGCGCCATGAACATCAGGTGCAAACTGTTGAATTGCGGTCCGGTCACGTTCCAGTGAAAATTATGCGTCATCAGGTAGAGTGAATAACTGTCTGCCAGTAATTTGGAAAGCCCTTCCACGATTTCCGCGCGTGCAGACGAACTGATTCCAATGTCGATTTCTGGCACACCAGAACCTGCCTGCGAATGTTTAATTTTTTTAGTGCTTACTTTTTTTGTGCTCATGTTGAATGCTCCATTACGAATTGTGATCTCGTGCAGCCATGCATGAAATTTAAAGATAGCCAAAGATCAATGATGGCAATTACGCTTAAGTTGCTTGTATTTGTTGCGTTTGTTTACTTTAAACCCTATATCATCTAAAAAGTAGGTAAAAGAATTTTTAATTGTGTCTGAAAGAAAAATAGGCACGCTACTATCAAAACTGGCGAAGTACTGAGCATGGATCAATGAGCAAGAAAACAGTGCAATTGGGGAGTATTCGGAGATGGTTCAACGAGTACGACATATTCAGGCAATATCGTATGCGCTGGATATTGGCTGTTCTTTTTGTGTTCATTGCTGCGGGCGCGACCTTGTCCGTCCCGCTGGCATTCAGGCAGTTAATTGATGTCGGCCTGACCAGCCAGGAAGTGCATCGCCAATTTGTCTATCTCCTGCTGATCTCGATCGTGCTGGCCGTCGCGACAGCGTCACGGTTTTATTACATGTCCTGGCTGGGCGAGCGAGTGGTCGCTGATATGCGAGAGCGGGTCTTTCAAAATGTCCTGCGACAAAATCCGGCTTATTTTGAGACGTTGCAAAGTGGTGAGGTGCTGTCAAGACTGACAAGTGACACGACCTTGATTCAAACGCTCGTTGGGTCCAGTATTTCGGTTGCGCTCAGAAGCCTCGTCATGACCCTCGGTGGTATTGCCATGATGCTGGCTACCAGTGCCTGGCTGGCTGGCATCATGGTCGTGTTGCTGTTGGTCACGATTTTGCCGCTGTGGGCATATGGCCGGCGTGTCAGGAAAATGTCTCGTGCCAGTCAGGATCAGGTGGCGCATACCAGTGCCATTGCAGG
>CANBUF010000212.1 GCA_947372575.1 Alcaligenaceae bacterium
TGAGGTAGCCCCTGGCGAGGGAGTCACCTGCGATGTAGAGCTCACCGACTACTCCGTCCGGTACCAACTGGAGTGCAGAGTCCAGAACGTAGAGCTGGGTATTCCAAATCGCCTTACCAATCGATGGAAACTCACTCCACTCGTCAGGATCATTGTTCAACACATAGGTGCTGACAACATGCGTTTCAGTTGGGCCGTAATGATTTTGTAAGATCGCGCCAGGATGTTTCAGATATGCTTGACGAATTTCGGGCGTTATTTGCAGTTGTTCGCCAGCAGTGATGATTTCGGCCGGCCATGCATTGAGGTCATAGTTCCTGCTTGCTTGTGCGATGTTACTCAGCACGACATAAGGTACATGTAAAAGATCGATATTCTGCTTTGCAATATATTCAAGCATCGCAAGGCCGTCTTTACGGTCCTCTTCACGCATCAACACCAGCGTCCCACCCCGGGTGAAGGTCGCTGCGATTTCCTGTGCCGAAGCATCAAAACTAATCGGCGAATATTGCAAGACGCAACGGGGGAGATTGGGTGAAGTCGACTCCTGCCAGAGAATCAGGTTTGAGAGCGATCCATGCAAAAACCCCACGCCTTTGGGTAATCCCGTGCTGCCAGACGTGTAAATGAGATATGCAATATTTTCAGGTCTGAGCGCTCGTATGCGATCTTCATCTGTAATCGTCTTGCCTGAAAATGTGCTGATGCGATCTGCAAGTGACCGATCTTTTATATCAATTAAATTTAAACGCTCTGTGACTTGCTGCCCCAGAACTTCGTGTGCGGCCGATGTTGTTGAAATCAGATGATGCGTCTTGCTATCCGTCACCATGAAGTGCAAGCGGGTAGACGGATAGGCTGAATCCAGCGGCAAATAGCCGGCGCCAGCTTTGAGAATAGCAAGAATCGAGAGGATCATCTCCGGCGAGCGATCAAGCATGATTGCAACAATATCGTCTGGACCAATTCCTTGTCCGATCAGATAACGTGCCAACTGATTAGATTTAGCATCGAGTTCGGCGTAAGTGAATTGACGTTCTTGGCCTGCATCCTCAAAACAGAGTGCCGTAGTATCTGGCGTTTGACGTGCCTGGATGCTCAATAATTCAGTCAGGGTTAACCTGGTTCTGGCATTCACGACATTCTCACCTGCGGATTGCGCAAGTATGGCGTTGCGTTCATGTGCGCTGGTATAGGGCAGTTCAGCAATTGCGGTAGATATCTGCAACGGCAGTTCCTTGACCATTTGCTCCAGGCGATTCATCAACTCTTTTGCCAACTGCTGATCAATACGCTGTAAATCAAAGGTCAATCGTAAGAGTATTGAAGGCCCCGGCACCACAGAAAGCGCCAATGGGTAGTGGTTGCCATCCAGTCCTTGGGCACTACTCACAACCAGATCGCCAGCGCCTTGGCTAACTGAATTGACTGGATAATTTTCAAAGACAAATAACGCATCAAACAGCGACTCAGAAGTGATCCCGGCTAAAGACTGAATTTCAGCCAGACCTATATGGTCGTGTGTTTCTTGTTCCATGAGCTCGGCTTGTTGGGCGCGCAGCCAGTCTGCAAAAAGCTGACCTGGCTCAAGCTTGAGGTAAATGGGCAATGTATTGATGAACAAGCCGAGAGCGTTTTCAATGCCAGGCAAGAGACTTGAGCGACCGTGACGAACTGAGCCAAGGACAATGTCCTGCATCCCGTTCATTTTTGCCAGCAATAAGGCAAAGAGACCTTGAAAAACGGTTGCCTGCGTCACCATCAGTTCGCGTGAAAACTGATTGACGGCCTCAGTCGTTTGTGAATCCAGATTGCAATGCAGTTCACCCATTCCTGAGACAGGGGTGGTTGGAAGTGGGAAATCAAGGCGACTTGGTGATGTCAGCCCTTCAAGATGCTTTTTCCAGTAACTGCGGGCACTTGTTTTATCTCGCGCCGCAATCCATTTAAGATGGTCTTGCCATGGGAATGGAATATCCAGCCTTGCAGTCACAGCCAGACGTTCAGCATCATAAAGTTTGGCGAGCTCATTGCCTAACAATGCGCCTGACCAGCCGTCGAGGACTAAATGATGATTGCTCAGTAATAAGGCATGTTTGTTGTGGTCAAGTTCACTCAAATATATACGGACCAGCGGTCCCGTTTCAAAAACGAAAGGATGGTCTTGATCGTATTTCTTAAGTGCGTTCAATCGTGATTCTGGCGTACCGGTCAGTCTGAGTATTTCAAAGCCCATGCCTGCAGTATTGCGAATAATCCCAACGCCTGGTGCGATACCTGCCGGTGCGAGTGCGAGTCGAAGAATGCTATGACGACTCGTGAGCTTTGTCCATGCGCGTCGCATCGCTTCGGTGTTTATTTCGCCGCTCAACGTAAGGATTAACTGTACGTGATAAGGATCGTATTCGTTCTCTTCAAGAGACATGCTCTCGTAGGCGAGACCTTGTTGCAATGCTGTCAGAGGCACAATGTCCTCTAAATCAGGATAGGACAGCAACAGTGCCTCTAATTGTTCCTGATCGATGAGAGGCTTTTCTGATGCAATTTCTGGCAGCAATAATGCAAAATCAGAAGGAGTGTGACGAATTTCCAGAGGTGCTTGCAGGCAGTCGTGTGTCACGCGCTGAAGGGTTGCTTCGAAAAGTCGTGCAAGCTGCAAAATTGAATCAGCCTGATGCGCTGATTTGCAATAGGCAATATTAAATACAAATGCCCCTGCCTGGTCGATCACCGCATTCATTTCAAGTAACTGCAGCCGTGGCCTTTCTTGCGAATCTTTTGCTGAGGTCAGGCCGCGGTCCGTCAGCGTCCACTGATCCTGATGATCAGTAGACGATTCAAATCTTCCTAGATAGTTAAATAGTATCTCTGGTTGTTGCGGTGCATCCACGCAAAGCGTGCTCGTCGGGTCAAGATGACGCAAAATTCCATAGCCAATACCTTTGTCAGGCAGTGCACGCAAATTCTCTTTGACACGTTGAATCGCGCGCCCCGAGCCCAACGAGCTGTATTCTTGGGTCAGGTCCTTGACTTCCAGGCGTACTGGAAATGCACTGGTAAACCAGCCAACGCTGCGGGATAGATCGACGTCGCCCTCGCGCCCATGACCTTCGAGCATCACCACAGGATCACCCAGGTCGTAGCCGTATTGCGTTTGACTCCACCGAGCAAGTGTCAACCCTAGAGAAGCGAGTAGGACATCGTTGATGCTGCCAAAATATACCCCTGGTGCGCGAAGCAGTTGTTGCGTGGCTTCAATACTCAATTGTCCCGTGACAATTGCCGAGTGAGCGAGCGTATTTTGGATCGGCGTAGCGGATTGAGTTTGAGGCAACAGACGTATATCCGACAGCTGATGATGCCAGATTGCCTCTTCGGGACGACGAGCGCCCAGAATTCCCTGCTCCGACAGGTGTGCACCCCATGCCAGCAGAGACATCGTTTGTGGCGGTAGTATTGCCGCAGGATTTTGAGTCAAGAGGCTGAGGTCTTCAATCAGTACGCGCCAAGACACGCCGTCTACAGCGAAGTGATGAATCGTTAATACCAGCATCGAGGGTTGATCACGACGATTCACCCAAAGCGCTGCCACCATCACACCACTTTCAGGCGATAGTTTGCTGCTTAGGTCATCAATTGCATCCGTTATTGTTGACTCAGTGCGTTCAGGAGCAATCTCAGTCAGATCCAGAACAGTGATCGCAGTCATGCAAACCTGGGTGGCTGGATCAATGATGAAGCGCGTTGAGTCTGATTGCGTCTCTGTGCGCATGCGTAAGGCAGCATGTTGCGCGACCAGTTCCTTCAGTGCGCGTGCGGTCCTTTCAATGGAGACTCCATCCGGTACACGCAAACATGCGGTTTGGTTAAAGCGATTGAGTGGACCACCCGCGTTGAGAAACTCTCGATATATTGGTAATGCAGAAAATTCGCCATTTTCAACCCAAATTGTTTCAGTGCTTGAGTCGTTTGCAACACGTGCAACCGCGGCCAACTCTGCAGGCGTTTGAAATTTAAATATATCCTTGACAGTAATAATCAGACCTTCAGCCCGGGCACGACTCACTAGACGGATTGACAAGATGCTGTCTCCACCTAGTGCAAAAAAACTGTCATTCAAACCCGCTCGCTCGATACCAACCAGCGCAGCGAATAAATCGCAAAAAATAGACTCACGCTCATTCGTTGGTGCGATGTATGCAGTTTCACTCTGATTGAGCGTGGTGTCAGGTAACTTTGATCGATCCAGTTTTCCGTTAGGAGTCAATGGGAGTGTATCGAGTGTTGCAAATAATCCTGGCACCATATGGTCAGGCAAAGATTCGCTGAGTTTATGCTTGATATAGGAATAGTCAGGAACCGATTGACCTGAGTTTGGCACCAGATAGGCCACGAGGCGTAATTCACCAGCGATATTCTTGGCAATGACTGTCGCGTGCGCCAGATTGTCAATGTTGTTTAAGAGTGCTGTTTCGATTTCACCCAGTTCAATTCTGTACCCACGGATTTTGACCTGATCGTCAACACGCCCGAGATAGATCAACACGCCATCTTCGCGACGTCTGGCAAGGTCTCCGGTGCGATACATTCTCGCGCCAGGTTTGCTAAATGGGCAGGCAATAAATCGTTCCGATGTCAGCCCTGTGCGACCCAGATAGCCGCGCGCAAGACCTTCGCCACCAATATAAAGTTCTCCAACTGTCCCATCTGAGACGAGTTCCAGATGTGGATCAA
>CANBUF010000213.1 GCA_947372575.1 Alcaligenaceae bacterium
GCTGTTGAGTCAGAGCAATGGAGGTGACGGCAACCTCAACGGCCTCAGCGCCACGGCGTGTCATCGCGAACTGGCGACAATCATCGACCTCGCCCGCACACGCCATCCGGATCGTCTGCTCCAGGGCAGGATCGCGGTCAAATAATAAAGCGGCCGGCTGACCAATCAAATGGCGCCGGGACCGCCCAAACATCGATTCTGCTGCCGCATTTGCTTCGACAACTTCGCCTGCACGGTTTAGCAGTAACACCGTGGTGGCGAGGAGATCAAAGGCTTCTACGGAGGTCATGGGAGTCGGGTCGGATAAATAGCCCGACCCCAGTTTTATCAGCAGATTACAGGCTGTAGTACATGTCGAATTCGACGGGATGGGTCGTCATACGCAGGCGGTTCACTTCCTGCATTTTCAGATCCACATAGGCATCGAGCATGTCATTGCTAAACACGCCGCCACGGGTCAGGAACTCGCGATCGCGGTTGAGCTCTTCCAGTGCTTGCTCGAGTGAGCTACACACGGTTGGGATCTTTGCGTCTTCTTCGGGTGGCAGGTCATACAGATTCTTGTCAGCGGGATCGCCAGGATGAATCTTGTTCTGCACACCATCCAGACCTGCCATCATCAGGGCTGAGAATGCCAGGTATGGGTTAGCGAGTGGATCTGGGAAACGTGTTTCGATACGACGGCCCTTTGGGTTGCCAACGTAAGGAATACGGATCGAAGCCGAGCGGTTACGTGCCGAGTAAGCAAGCTTGACAGGCGCTTCGTAATGGGGAACCAGACGCTTGTACGAGTTCGTACCTGGATTGGTAATCGCATTCAGGGCGCGAGCGTGCTTGATGATTCCGCCAATGTAATACAGAGCGAAATCTGACAGACCTGCGTAGCCATTGCCTGCGAACAGGTTCTGACCATCTTTCCAGATTGACTGGTGAACGTGCATACCTGAACCGTTATCGCCAACGATTGGTTTTGGCATGAATGTCGCTGTTTTGCCATAGGCATGCGCAACGTTATGGATCGTGTATTTCAGAATCTGGTTCCAGTCAGCACGCTGAACCAGTGTGCTGAATTTGGTACCGATTTCGAGCTGACCAGCACCGGCCACTTCGTGGTGGTGCACTTCAACAGGAATACCCGCTTCTTCGAGCAAAATACACATCTCGGAGCGCATATCCTGCATTGAATCGACAGGAGGAACTGGGAAATAGCCACCCTTGACTTTAGGACGGTGGGCCAGGTTGCCGCCTTCCATTTCGGCACCGCTCGACCATGAACCTTCTTCGGACTTGATCTTGACGAAGCAACCGGACATATCGTCGCCCCAGGTCACGCCATCAAAAACGAAAAACTCTGGCTCAGGACCAAAAAAGGCGGTGTCGCCCAGGCCGCTTGATTTGAGGTAGGCTTCTGCGCGCTTTGCCAGCGAGCGTGGGTCACGGTCGTAACCTTTCATGTCTGAGGGCTCAACCACATCACACGTGATGATCATGGTTGACTCTTCACGGAATGGATCCATGTGAGCAGTTGCGGCATCAGGAATGAGCAACATGTCTGAAGCTTCAATGCCTTTCCAGCCAGCGATCGACGAACCGTCGAATGCCTGACCTTCTTTTAATTTGTCTTCGCTGATCTGGCTGACCGGCACGGAGACGTGTTGCTCTTTACCCATCGTGTCCGTAAAACGGAAGTCGACGAATTTGACTTCGTTCTCTGCAATCTTTTTAAGAACATCTTGAGGGGTGCTCATATTGACTCCGGTAAAGTAATTAAATGATTAGTGGTAGTTACTCAAATTGCTAATAGGTTGCAGATTTAGTATGCAGACTATCAAGCAACATTCGTGCCAGACATTTTCCTTACGGGAAATGCCCAGAAACGGGATCCATGATGCACCATTGAGAGGCTATTGCACCTCGATATGCACCAAGTCGGTGATTTTACAAGAAAAGCGTTTGTAATTCGTTTAAAAAACGCCAACCTTGAGCCGTTGCCTGCAAACGCGCAGGATCTGCTGTCAGCAAACCCTGCTGGCGTGCTTTTTGCAGAGCGCCGGCCATGGAAAACAGTGATAACCCGGTGCGGTCAGTGTACAGCGTACTCGGAACACCCTGGCGCAACCTCAGGGCATTGAGCATGAACTCAAACGGCAAATCCTGCGGGGTGAGCAAACGGGTTTCGGAGATGTGCGAACCATCGCCCTTCAGCGCCGACTGCATCCAGGCCTCAGGATTTCGATTGTGTGCTTCACGTTCAATCCTGTCATGAAAGGAGATCTTGCCGTGCGCGCCTGGTCCGATTCCGAGGTAATCGCCAAACTCCCAATAATTTTTATTGTGGCGAGACTGCGCGCCCGGACGTGCAAACGCTGAAACCTCATAACGTATCAATCCGGCAGCGGCAGCCATGGCCTCAAGGTTTTCTTCCATGGCAGCAGCCAGATCATCATCCGGCAGAGCGGGCGGATATTTTGCAAAAACCGTATTAGGTTCAAGTGTTAACTGGTACATCGATAAGTGCTCGGTCCCAAAAGACAGCGCAATCCGCGTATCTTCAATCGACCCCGCCAATGTCTGTCCGGGCAAGGCGAACATCAGATCAAGGTTCACACGCTTGACTGCCCGTTGTGCCATCTCAATCGCTGCCCGTGCCTGTGCACCATCATGAATGCGTCCCAAAGCGTGCAAAGCTCGGTCATCAAAGGACTGCACACCTAACGAGATTCGGTTGATACCGCTGGCGGCATAGGCCAGGAATCGTTCGGCCTCTGCGGTACCCGGGTTGGCTTCCAGCGTGATTTCGGCATCTGGCCACAGATTCAGATGCGAGCGTAGCATCGCCAGCATTCGGTCCACACCGCGATCAGATAATAAACTGGGTGTCCCGCCGCCGATGAATACAGTCGAGACTTGCCGACCCCAGATTTTGGGCAAGGACTGCTCGAGATCTGCCTGCAAGGCATCCAGGTAACGCGCTTCGGGAAGGACCTCGGGACTCTGGTGAGAATTAAAGTCACAGTAGGGACATTTGCGCACACACCATGGCACATGCAAATAGACCGACAAAGGCGGTAAAGCGCTCAGGCGCGTTTCAGTCCCGCCCGGTATCAACGTGTCAGGCGACAAAGCCTGCTGCATGGACTGCGAAGCAGTAACAGACCGAAAGCCTTCAGAGACGATGGGGATAATTTTTTTCATGACTGAGGTGAAAGCGCCAGCAAGCCACGGTCAGTTAGCTGGCCGATCAGATCCTGGAGTGCCCGACCGCGATGGCTCATGGCATTTTTACGCTCAGGCGTGAGTTCACCTGCAGTACAGCCCTGATCAGGCAAATAGAAAAAAGGATCATATCCAAAGCCGTGTTGCCCGCGACCCGCATCCTGAATCTCCCCCCTCCAGATGGCCTCTGCAATGACCGGCTGCGGATCATCAGGTCGCGTGACCAGCACAAGCACTGCAACATACCAGGCACGGCGATCCTTCACGCCGTCCAGTGCAGCAACCAGTTTCTGATTGTTTGCCTCATCAGATCGTGTCCCGTGAATATCCTGCGCATACCTGGCGGAATGAATACCTGGCTCGCCATCGAGTGCCACGACGCAGAGCCCTGAATCATCGGCGAGCGCAGGCAGGCCTGAGAGTGCGCTTGCGTGTCGTGCCTTGGCGAGTGCATTTTCGACAAAGGTCGGATGGGGTTCAGGGGCTTCGGGAATGTTCAACGACTGCTGAGAAATCAAATGGATATTCAGGGGCTCGAGCAATGCGCCGAATTCACGTAGCTTGCCAGCGTTGCCTGAAGCAAGCACAACGGTATGTAATGTTGTCATGGGTATTGGGTTTCGATTGTTATGTTGAACGCTCAGGCGTTAGAGGCATCCAGGGTCAGCATATTGACGAGCTCCCTGGCAAAGCTGGGCAGCTGTTCGAGCTTGCGTACACATATATGGAGCTTGCGTTCGGCCCACTCATCCGAGAGTGTCACAAGCTTGATGTTCAAGCGCTGTGCATAACGTTGAGCCGCGCGCTCAGGAACAACGCCGATGCCGACCCCTGCTTCAATCATGCGGCACACGGCCTCGAAACTCCCCACTTCGACACGAAAACGAAACGGATGGCCCAAATTATCAGCAGCCTGAATCAAAAAGGCGTGAATAGCGCTCCATTCTGACAATCCAACATATTCATATGTCAGGGTATTGGCAAAGGCAACCTCGCTCAAGCCAGCCAAAGGATGATCCACGGACGTCACCAGAACCAGTCTGTCTGCACGGTAAGGCAAGTATTCCAGATCAGAGGCAGGCGGTCGGCCCGCAACAATTCCAATATCAGCGGATCCGTCCGACACAGCCTTGACGACCAGATAGCTCAGACGTTCACGCAGCTCCACGGTGACATCTGGATGGGTCGCAAGATATTTGCTCAACACAGCAGGCATGAACTCTGTCATCGCCGTGGTGTTGGCCACCATTCGGATCTGGCCCTTAATGCCACGCGAGTATTCGTGGATTTCACCGCGCAAGTGATCAATCTGGCGCAACACGAGTCGGGCGTGACGTAAAAAAGCATCTCCCGAGGGCGTCAGCGTCACGCCCTGACTGTTGCGATGAAACAGTCGGGTCCCGAAATGGTCTTCGAGGTTTTTGACGCGATTACTCGCTGCTGGCAGAGACAAATGGGATTTCTCTGCCCCGCGGGTCAAACTGCTTGCATCCCCTATGTTGACAATG
>CANBUF010000214.1 GCA_947372575.1 Alcaligenaceae bacterium
GTTTCAAGTGAAATTAATTTAGCGTAAATTTTTTCGATATCTTGTTTCACAGCGCATACCTGCTTAGTTTCCACGTAGAGGCCCAATCATGCGCCATTACATCAGTAATAGCAACGATACCAGCTGGGAAACTGAACTACTAAGCAAAGCAATCCAAAAGGACTACATAAGCCTGTTTTAAAAGCCTAAAATAAATCGGGTTATGCTATTAACATCAAGTGTTGGATAGGATGACATTCGTTTTTTGATAAAACATCCAGATGTACTGAAAGCAGAGAGCAGCGTGACTAAAAACCAGGTTCTCAACGACGAGTTTCAAAAACAGAGATGGGCCTTGCTCGCGCACAACCAGGCCATCACTGCTCTCGCTCAGGCTCGTTCCGAGAACGAGTTAGTGACCGAAGTCTGTAAAGCCATCACCTCTCAAGAGCCTTATGTCCTAGCCTGGGTCGGTGCGGCAGACCATGATGCGAATCAGTGCATTCGATTCCTCGGCAGCAGTGGTTCAGAAGAAAAATACCTCTCGAATATCCCCATCAGCTGGTCTGCTGAAACTGTCTTTGGCAAAGGTCCAGGCGGCACGAGCATTCGGACAGGAGCTTCAGTCGTCATTGCTGATACCCTCACAGATCCCATCTATGCCCCATGGCGCGAACGTGCCATTCAGTGCAACATCAATTCTGTCATTGGGGTTCCAATCCTCAATGCTGAAAATCAAAGCATCGGGTCACTTCTGGTCTACTCAAAAGTCAGAGATGCATTTGGCGAGTTTGAAAGAAAACTCTTTGAAAATTTTGCAAAAGAAGTAGGTTTTGGACTCGACGCACTCAAAAAACAAAGAATGCTGCAGGAAGTGATTGAAAAAAAGGCGATTGTCGAAGAGAAACTGACCTGTGCATTACGCGCCACAATCGAATCGATGTCCAAGACAATGGAGTGGCGCGATCCCTACACCGCAGGGCATCAAAAACGCGTGGCCACTATCGCAGCTGCGATTGCGAGAGTATTGGGCTGGGATGAGGAACAAATTCAATCCATTTACCTGGCAGGCCTGGTACATGACATAGGCAAAATTGCCGTACCTTCTGAGATACTGACCAAGCCTTCGCGCCTCACGCCAATCGAGATGCAATTGGTCCAGGGGCACGCCGAAACGAGCTATCAGATACTGAAGGATATTCCCTTTCCATGGCCATTAGCAGATATGGTGCATCAGCACCATGAGCGCCTGGATGGCTCAGGCTATCCGCTTAAGCTTAAGGGCGATCAGATTTGCATGGGTGCCAGGATACTTGCGGTGGCAGATACGATTGAAGCCATGGCCACGCACCGCCCTTACCGCGCAGCTCTGGGACTGGATCTCGCCATGAAAACGATCCGCGCCAATGCCGGCATAGGACTCGACCCTATCGTGGTGGATGCAGCATTCACCTTATTGGATCAATCACACACACTACAAAATCTACTCGAAAACTAATTCATCGAACGCAGTTTAGGGGGCGCAGACACAAAGGGTTTGACGCCTAGCTGAGCATTGATCTCGCTGGGATATATCAGCTTGCCACGGGTGATCACAACCGACACTTTACGAATATCCTCGATATTACGGGTTGGATCCCCATCAAAAAGAATCAAGTCCGCCTGTTTGCCCTTTGTAATGCTACCGCGCTCATTAAACGTATTTGTAAATTTGGCACCGTTAAGCGTAGCTACCTGAATCGCCTCGGCTGGTGTCAAACCCGCCTTGACGTACAGGACCAGCTCGCTATGTAGTGTAAAACCCGCCAGCCCATCTGTCCCGGCAACAATCGGCACCCCTGCACGGTACAGGCGCCCGACAAATTCAATCATTTTTTTGTATGAGGCTTCGTAACGTTTTGCGGTCTTGTCATCAGGAATTCTCATCGTCGAAGTCTTGAAAGAGCGCCTGATATCAGGCGGCATAAAGCTCGCGATACTTTTATACGGATCAGCCGTCTCGCCATCACGCTGCTTAATGAAATCAAAGGTGGCAAGAGTCGGATCCACGACGATATTATTTCTTTTTAATTTGTCGATGAAGTCCTGCACTTCAATCGAGGTCAAATCAAGATCTGCGGCTTTTTCGGCTGGAATATAAAACCGGTCGAGCGTGCGTGAATCTGTCTCTGGAGTCGACAAAAAATTCAACAACAGCTGATTGATATGGTGCAATTCATCAAAGCCCTCGTCGACAACGTCTTCGGCACGCATGAAAGCAGGAACATGACCGCTAACTTTAAGGCCTCTCTTGTGCGCGTAAGAGATCGTATCGGGAATCAGCTCTCGAGGGAATGAGTTATAAATTTTTAACTGTGGATAGCCTCGCATCGCATACCAGTCAATGGCATGTCTCGTATCGTTCAGATCACTGATCAGGATGCCATCATGCGAAGAATAAGCGCTTTCACCATCCACAAATCCGGCGGGAATGAGTCGAGGAGACATTAACTTGCCATCGTCAATTTCATCGATCATCTGCTGCAATTCGGCATTCGAATTACCAAGATCCCGCACAGAGGTCACACCCGCAGCCAAATGATAAGAAGCAGACCATCTGTTGATGTGCGTATGCATGTCGTAGAGCCCAGGCAGCATCACGCGCCCTGCCGCATCGAGCTCATTATCAACGGGAGTCAAATTGACCCCAGCTGGAAATACAGCGGTAATTCTGCCTCGCAGGACATAGACATCCGAAGGCGCTGAAAGCTTTGCTGTCTCAGAATTGAAGATCCTTGCATTGCGTATCGCGGTGAGGCCCGGCATCGGATGCTGCAGCTTGAGCGCACGATCCTCCAGAAGCTTCGCAGACGCGAGTTCCTGACTTTTTTTGAGTTCGGCCAGATTTGCTTGCCATCCTTCTTTGATCACAGCATAGTTGCCGGGCAATATTGCAGCGAACAGGTGACTATCGGCGTCCGTCGTCGCCCAGAAAAACTGCGGGCTCAAACCAACGCCCGAATGCATCATGAGCTGTACAACCTGACTTTCAGAACCTTGGGTGACAACGACCTCGTCCAGACGCTGCTGAACCAGGGTTCCTTCAGGCAACAGACGAAGCGTGCCTGTCCTGGAATTGGACAGGGCTGTAATCATGAGGGAGTTGATCTCCCAGGACGAGTCGAGTGGCAAATAAAAAGCCGCGCCTCTTACGCGCTTAGTCCCGCGCTCGGATTTTGAGCTCCACTCGGCCATAGCGCCTTTGCGTGTAAAACGCTCATCAACAAAGCCTCCCATCTCAGACTGACCTGTGACCTTGTATTCAAGCATCGTCTGATCCGGTCCGATCCTGATCAACTCATCCAGGGTCGGACCGCGTCCGTTTTCCTTGAAATCGAAATGAACCTGAATCTCATCCGGACTCAGACGATTAACCACCTGCTCGCCCGCGACAGTACCGTTATCCAGTACCAAGGTGTAGCGTGTTGTTTTTAATGGCTGCGCGTTCGCCTCAAACGGCAAAGCAACCAAAACAAAGAAAATGAGTAAAAGCTTGAACATGCCTTGAACGATGAACACCCTGAATGGAGACAACAATATTCTGATTTGTGGTTCCACCGCGCAAGCTTGATGGGTGAAGCTGCGGTAATCACGCAACATTGCTATTATACAAAGATACTTTTTAGGCATTTTGCGATGACAAACCATCCAATTCAGCAGTCACCTGCGTTCAGAACCGTAGAGCGCCTCGTCCAAGGCGTACAAACTTCAGATGGCGCCGGTGTGCGTCTGACTCGCGTTCTGACCCAGTCACTGCAACGACGGCTGGATCCCTTTTTGATGCTTGATGCATTCCGAAACGAAAATCCCGAAGACTATATCGGAGGCTTTCCTGATCACCCACATCGAGGCTTTGAGACAGTCACCTATATGATTGCCGGCAGGATGCGTCATCACGATAGCGCCGGAAACCAGGGACTGCTCGGGCCTGGTGGTGTGCAATGGATGACAACGGGTAGTGGTTTGATTCATTCTGAGCTGCCTGAACAGGCAGACGGACTCATGGAAGGTTTTCAGCTATGGCTGAACCTGCCTGGCCGCAACAAGATGATCAAGCCGAGCTACAGGGATATTCCAACAACAGCAATTCCCGAATTCCTTTCACCAGAAGGTGTCCGGGTGCGTGTCATTGCGGGCACCAGTCATGATGTAACAGGAGCGGTGCAACGTCCGGATACCGAACCGCTATACCTTGATGTCCACCTGCCTGCAGCAAGCCATTTTGAGCAACCGATCCCAGCCGGCCATAATGCGTTCATTTACACCTACCGTGGCACAGTGGCCGTCGACGGCGTCGCTGTACCAGATCGCAACATGGCGATTCTGACCAATAATGGTGCTCAAGGATTGCACATCGAGGCCACAACAGACGCACGCGTATTAATCATTGCAGGAAAACCTCTCGGGGAACCCATTGCACAGCATGGCCCCTTTGTCATGAACACAACCGAAGAAATCCAACAAACCATGCGCGACTACCGCGATGGAATGTTCGAAGCCGCTGTAGTTCAATCTTTATAGGCGGGACGAATTAATGGAATCACTTCTTATATCCACCGGTGTCGTAGCCCTCGCCGAAATCGGTGACAAAACGCAGCTCTTAGCCTTTATTCTGGCCGCACGTTTCAAAAAACCTGTTCCGATCATTCTCGGTATCCTGTGCGCCACACTCGTCAACCATGGATTAGCTGGCGCACTGGGTGC
>CANBUF010000215.1 GCA_947372575.1 Alcaligenaceae bacterium
ACGGGTTGTCGTTCCTGTGGACCAACGAATGGGATCCTGTCCAGAGCGAATTTGGTGCACTGGTCCCTGTGATCGGCACGCTGCTGACGTCCCTAGTCGCGCTGGCGATTGCGATACCCGTCTCTTTCGGTATTGCCATGTTTTTAACCGAGCTTGCGCCCGCCTGGTTACGCAGACCAGTCGGCACCGCTATTGAAATGCTCGCTGCAATTCCTTCGATTATTTATGGAATGTGGGGCCTGTTTGTTTTTGTCCCCTTCTTCCAGGAGTACATTCAGCCAGGTCTGATTGCGGCACTCAGTCCTTTGCCTTATGTTGGCGTCCTGTTTTCAGGTGCGCCATTCGGTATCGGTATTTTTACCGCAGGCTTGATCTTATCGATCATGATCACTCCTTTCATTGCTGCAGTGATGCGCGATGTATTTGAGCTGGTTCCACCCATGCTCAAAGAGTC
Source organism: Alcaligenaceae bacterium (assembly GCA_947372575.1). Next base: position 455 of record CANBUF010000215.1, read on the forward strand.
TGCTTATGGTCTGGGCGGCTCGACCTGGGAAGTCATGTGGAAAATCGTCTTACCTTTTACGCGCTCAGGGGTCATTGGCGGTGTCATGTTGGGTCTCGGACGCGCACTGGGCGAAACCATGGCCGTTACCTTTGTGATTGGTAACGCATTTCAGATGCCAAACTCCATTTTCTCGCCTGGCAATTCAATCGCCTCGGCGCTGGCCAATGAGTTCAACGAGGCGGGTGGCATGCAAAAGTCTGCACTCATTGAGCTGGGCTTGATCCTGTTCCTGATTACGACGGTTGTACTGGCGCTGGCCAAAATGATGCTGATGCGTATGGACCGGGCTGAAGGTAAAAAATCATGAATATCAATGTCAAACTGACCTTAACACCTCCGACCTCAGCCATACGTGCAGATAACTGGGTCTACAAAAGACGCTATCTGACCAACAAGCTCATGTTGGGTCTATCACTCGCGGCGCTGGTGTTTGGTTTGTTCTGGCTCTGCTGGATCTTGTCAGTGCTATTGATCAAAGGTGGCGGATCGCTCTCGATGACCCTGCTCACTGAGAGCACCCCACCACCCGGTCAGGCCGGTGGATTGCTCAATGCCATTATGGGCAGCTTTGTGATGGTCGGTGTCGGCACGCTGATTGGAACCCCCGTCGGGATCCTCGCGGGGACTTATCTGGCTGAATATGGTCAGCGTGGATGGCTTGCGCCTGCAACACGGTTCTTGAACGATGTGCTGCTCTCTGCACCATCGATTGTGATCGGTCTGTTCATCTATGCCATATACGTTTCGCAGGTCGGTCATTATTCGGGCTGGGCAGGATCCTTCGCCTTAGCTATTCTGGTGATTCCTGTTGTAGTGCGCACCACAGACAATATGTTGATGCTGGTCCCGAATGGTCTACGTGAGGCATGTTTTGCACTGGGTTGTCCAAAGTGGCGCATGATCGTCCTGGTGTCTTACCGTGCTGCACGCTCGGGGATTATCACTGGCATATTGCTGGCTGTGGCCCGCGTGGCGGGCGAGACTGCGCCCTTACTGTTCACTGCACTGAATAATCAATTCATGTCTTTCAACATGAACAAGCCACTGGCCAATTTACCTGTGGTGATATTCCAGTTTGCTGCGAGCCCGTTTAAAGACTGGAATACGCTCGCCTGGGCAGGCGCAACCCTGATTACTCTTGCAGTACTGCTGCTCAATATCGTTGCACGTAATATGTTTCGCAAGCACTGATGCTTATTCCAACTGATGCGTATCGGGATGGCTCTGATCCCGCATCGAACTGATCACACATATGGCTCTGCACATGGACACTCAAGCAAATCAAGCTGTTATCGCTCCTAAAATTCAGGTGAATAATCTGAATTTTCATTACGGAAATTTTCATGCGCTTCGCAATGTGAATATGTCTATTGCCGAAAATAAGGTCACGGCTTTCATCGGTCCATCGGGCTGTGGCAAGTCCACCTTGCTGCGTACTTTTAACCGCATGTTCGAACTCTATCCCGGACAGCGTGCCGAGGGCGAAATCATGATGGACGGCGAAAATCTGCTGACCACTAAAACAGATATTTCTTTGCTGCGTGCCAAGGTCGGGATGGTCTTTCAAAAGCCGACGCCGTTCCCGATGAGCATCTATGACAACATCGCCTTTGGTGTGCGTTTGTTTGAGCGTATGAATAAAGCCCAGATGGAAGAGCGCGTCGAATGGGCGCTGACCAAAGCTGCACTCTGGAATGAAGTCAAGGATAAGCTGCACCAGAGCGGTAATAGTCTGTCGGGCGGTCAGCAGCAGCGTTTATGTATCGCGCGTGGGGTGGCCATCAAGCCCGAGGTGTTGCTCCTCGATGAACCTTGTTCTGCGCTCGATCCAATTTCGACGGCAAAGGTCGAAGAATTGATTGCCGAACTCAAAAATGACTATACCGTCGTAATCGTGACGCATAACATGCAGCAGGCTGCCCGGTGTTCAGATTTCACAGCTTATATGTATCTGGGTGAGTTGATGGAGTTTGGTGAAACGAATCAGATCTTTGTGAAGCCTAAAAAGAAAGAAACCGAGGACTACATTACAGGTCGCTTCGGTTAAAGCAAAGTCTTCAGAATTCTGTTATAGTTTCGGTCTTCGGGGCGTAGCGCAGCCTGGTAGCGCATCTGCTTTGGGAGCAGAGGGTCGTGAGTTCGAATCCCACCGCCCCGACCAATATTCAGTACTTGCATTACGCATTCAAGCCAATCCTTAGGGGTTGGCTTTTTGCTTTGTGCGATAAAATCCGAATATAACTCGAAATACACACCAACCTCAAAATACCAAACCGATTATGTTCCAAAAGCTCAAGATGGCTTCCGTAGTGGTTGGAATTTTGTTTTTTTTACTGACTCTGCTCGCAGTGCTTCAGTACTATCGTTTTCAGACTCTGCTTTTTGAAGTCAATTCTTCACGTATCAGCGTGTCGGCGCAAGCGCTTAAAAGCGATATCGAGCGTTCGCTCGCCCTGGGTTTGCCGCTTCAAAGCAATGCCCAATTAAAAATCATGCTCGAAAGTGCCATTGAAAAATATCCGGATATTGAGTCGCTCCAGCTGGTTGATACCAAAGCGGACTTGGGCCAAGTGTTCTGGGAGTCGGGTGAGCAGACGTCAGCCGCTGATACGCAGCATGCCGTAGCGGGACATCGGCAGATAGGTAAAGAGATGTGGTTCGATGCCAGTTCACCTTCGCATTTCGTTCAGGTATGGTCCATTCGTGACCCACTCGGATATTCTGTCGCCGATCTGATTCTGCGAGTGGATAACGATGCGGCAAAGTTGCTACTGGTGGATGCACGCACACATTTGTTACGTTACTGGCTTCTGCTATGTCTGGCTTCAATGCTGTTTTTAGCACCGATTCTCATCTACCTGTTTTTGAGTTTGGATCGATTGATTGGTGCTGCAGGTGCCATTCTCAAGGGCGAGAGACCCAATTCCTCAGGTGATCGGTCGAGTGAAATTTGTGATTTGGCGACACAGGTTGCCCAGTCGAGTCTGTCAGTCCAACCCCAAAATCAAAAATGAACGTACAGACAACGCAACCCCTGAGACGCAGTGTCGAGAGCCTGCTCGCACGTAAATCCTACATACTTTTCCTGGTATGTAGTGTGTGCGCGGTAGCCTTGCTGACCTGGCTGACACTGTCTCATTTTGAAAAAATCTTGCTTCCTCAGGTTCTGTCAAAATCAAACGTGATCGCAAGTTCTGTACGCAGCACGGTCGAGGATGCGGTCAAGCTGGGGATTCCGTATGACTCCCTGGTGGGAATGGAAGACTATCTCGCCGATACACTCGAAGAGAATCCTGAGATTGCCTATGTCAAGGTGCAGCAAGATGGCGCAAGCGAGTATGCAAAATTGCGTGCCAGCTATTCGCTTGACCATCCCGAAGACGTTGTGTTGCAGCAAATTGAGGCAAAGGACAATGCGCCGCGAGTTGTGGTGGCTGTCAGGGCCTCCTATATTCAGGAAAAACTCCAGGTCATCCTCGGCGATGCTTTTGTGGTTTCGATTGTGGCCATGATTGCCGGACTTGAAATTGCACTGTTTTTTATGGTGCGCTGGTTGATGCGTCCAATCGATACCTGGCGCGCCATGATTCGTGGCATCGAACGCGGTGAGTTGGAGCGTGATCTTCATCAGTCCGAGTACGGTCCGTTTTCTGAGTTACTTCGTCTGTCGAATGCCAAGATCGCAGCGTTAAGAGAATCGTTTGCACAATCCAGTGTGGTCAAACAGGCGACACTCGCCTGGTACCAGCCTCAGGCGCGCGACGTCAGAACAGCGCTTTTTCTTTTTGTATTTTCCGAAGAACTGCTGCGCTCATTTTTTACGCTGTACATTAAAGAAATGGTCGACACTTCGTCGCGCATGAGCGCGGAGTTGGCTATTAGCGCCCCAATCATGGCGTACATGCTGGTCGCTGGCGTAGGGACTTTGTTTGGTGGGAGCCTGGTTGAGCGTCTGGGGTTGCGTCGCGCCTTTGGTCTGAGTGTGCTGATTTCGACTGTCAGCCTCTGCGGCCTGGCCGTTGCACACTCTGTTTTTGAACTGGTCCTCTGGCGCTCTGTCAGCGCCTTTGGCTATGCGGTGGCAACGATCGCCTGCCAGGTCTACATTGCACGCACGGCTGTCAATGAGCAGGGCAACATGCGG
>CANBUF010000216.1 GCA_947372575.1 Alcaligenaceae bacterium
TCAGACGTCACGATATATTTGCCAATGACGATCCACTTTACGTAGGCGATCTTGGACTGTCGAATCCAGCGGCACAGATGCAAACCCTGCATCAAAGCGACTTCATCCTTGCATTAGGCACGAGATTGGGTGACATCACCACGCAAAACTACAGCTTCCCACAATACGCGCAGACATCTCAGACTCTCCTGCACTGCTACCCAGACTCGCGGATCATGAATTGGGATACGGTCGCAGACTACCCATTGGTCTGTGACCCGGTCGCTTTGGTGCAAGCACTAACTCAAGCGCCCGTCCAGCCCATCGATCCCGAACGCGTCACGTGGTTGCAGACATTACGCACCCACTCGCAATCCTGGGCAGCCTGGCCGGACAAAACACCGCGACAAGGTGTGAATTTCACCGAGATCGTCCGAGCAGTCATGGAGCACTCCTCAGACCAGACCACCATCTGCCTGGACGCAGGCACATTTGCCGCCCCCGTCTACCGACACTTCATCTTTAAAACTGGGCAGCGTCTCATGGCCCCCCTGGCTGGCGCGATGGGTTATGGCACCCCCGCAGCACTCGCCTGCGCAATGCGTGCACCAGAACGCACAACGATCTGCATGGTGGGCGATGGCGGATTTTTAATGACGGGTAATGAAATGATCCTGGCTGTCGAACGACAGCTGCCCATCATATTTATTGTCTCGAACAACGCGAGCTACGGCTCTATCCGCTTGCACCAAGAGCGTGGCTACCCAGGTCGGGTAAGCGGCACAACATTGTTCAATCCAGATTTTCACGACCTGGCACGCAGTTTTGGGATGGCGTCCGTAAGGATTCGTCAAAAAGAAGAAATCAATGAGGTGATCCGTCATGCGGTGGCTAAACGCGAACCCATTCTGATCGAGGTAAGTACTAGTCTGGATGCCATTCTGCCGCAGGCAATGTAGTCTGGAGGTATAGCTGCATCGTCAAATCGTTGCATCGTCAAATCGTTGCATCGTTGCATCGTTGCATGGCTTGATGGCTGCATAGGCGCGCACGTCAATCGTGCATAAATCAAACCCATGCGTGCGCCTGGCAAGCATGGGTTTGATCCATCGTCGTAACGGCCAGATCTCTAGTCGTATGACGAATGTGTTGCTCTCAGACTGACAGACTTATCTGTTAGGCTGAGGAGTGATGCGCAGATAAGGCAGAATTTCTTTGTAGCCTTTAGGAAATTTCTCTTTGATAATCGCTTCGTCTTTAAGTGAAGGGACGATGATGACGTCATCGCCATCTTGCCAGTTAGCTGGCGTCGCAACCGAATGGCTATCGGTCAATTGCAATGAATCAATCACGCGCAAGATTTCATCAAAGTTACGACCTGTACTGGCTGGGTAGGTCATCATCAGACGGACTTTTTTTGCTGGATCAATGATGAATACCGAGCGCACCGTCAGTGTCTCATTTGCATTTGGATGAATCATGCCATAAAGCTTCGAGACTTTACGGTTTTCGTCTGCGAGAATTGGGAAATTAACGGTCACGTCCTGCGTTTCGTTAATGTCAGGAATCCATTTGTTGTGCGATTCAGCGCTATCCACAGACAGGGCTAAGACTTTCACGTCGCGCTGTGCGAATTCGTTGAAGAGATTCGCAGTCATTCCAAGTTCTGTCGTGCACACCGGAGTGAAGTCGGCGGGGTGCGAAAACAACACCCCCCAACTATTGCCAAGCCAGTTGTGAAAATGAATTTTGCCCACTGATGAGTCTTGTTCAAAATCGGGAGCGATGTCGCCCAAACGAAGTGTTGTCATGGTGTATCTCCTTTCTTACTGTTATTCATTGTGACCTATTCTGGTCAAAAAGCAATGCATACAAATATATTATTCGCTTATGTATTTATACCAAATACGCATGCTGCAGTACATCCGCAATCACGACACCGTGCTGCATCGCCGAGCCGAGAGCGTGCACGCGTGGCAGAATCGCAGCAGCATAAAAAACGGCTGTTGAAAACTTCTGATCCATGAAAGCCGCACTGCGATTCGGGACTGCCATATCGACGCAGACCAGCGCAGCACGGGCCAGGCACCAGCCGCCTGTCAGATAGCCTGTCAGCATCAGGTATGGCACGCTGCCTGCGAACACAGCCCGCGGATCGGCTTTGGCATGATCGAGCACGTATTGCACCGCTTGCTGATAAGCATGGAGTGCTTTGGACAATTGATCATGAATCACTTGTAAACCAGGTTGGTGCCAGTCGGAGCACTCTCGTGCAGCCTGCGCAACGACCTCGACAGTCTCTTGCATGCTCTGTGCTAATGCAAAAGCAGACGCCCCCGCATTACGAATTGTTTTACGTCCGACCAGATCATTGGCTTGAATGGCCGTAGTCCCCTCATAGATCGTCAGGATACGGGCATCGCGATAAAACTGAGCTGCCCCAGTCTCTTCGATAAAGCCCATGCCACCATGCACCTGCAGACCTAGCGAGCTCACCTCAAGTGCGCACTCGGTGGAAAAACCTTTTACCACTGGAACGAGATAGTCGTAGAGCGCGTGATTGCTGCGTCGAACCTCTTCGTCTGGATGCTCAAGACTCAAGTCATCCGCTGCGGCGGCGATGCAGGCAATCGAACGGGCAGCCTCAGTCAGTCCGCGCATCGTGCTGAGCATGCGCTGTACATCGGGATGCTGAATAATGGCAACTGGGCCAGCCGATCCCTCTACGGCACGACTCTGCACACGATCACGCGCATACTCAGTCGCTTTTTGTGTCGCCGCCTCACTCACGCCAATACCTTGCACTCCTACTGCAAAGCGCGCGGCGTTCATCATAATGAACATATATTCAAGGCCGCGATTTTCTTCACCGATCAGTGTGCCAATTGCGCCCTCGCCCACATCCCCCTTCCCGTCACCGAACAGCAACACTGCTGTTGGGCTGCCATGAATACCAAGCTTGTGTTCAATCGACGCACACCACACATCATTGCGTGCACCCAGTGTGCCATCCTCATTGACCAGAAACTTTGGAACAATAAACAGGGACAAGCCCTTCACACCAGCAGGTGCATTGGCTGTGCGTGCAAGAACGAGGTGGATGATGTTTTCTGCGAGATCATGCTCACCGAAAGTAATGTAAATTTTTTGTCCAAACACCCGGTAACTGCCATCTGCCTGCACGACGGCGCGCGAATTGACCATCGACAAATCTGAACCTGCCTGAGGCTCGGTTAAGTTCATGGTGCCGGTCCATTTACCTTCGACTAGCGGAGCAACATAGCGCTGCTTTTGCGCGTCTGACCCGGTCAGCAAAAGCGCCTCGATCACACCATCGGTCAACATCGGACATAAGGAAAATGCGACGTTCGCAGCATAGAGATTTTCTGTCGTCGCACATGACAGCAACCCTGGTAAACCTTGCCCACCCCAAGCTTCAGGATGACGCAAACCTTGCCATCCGCCTTGGACATAATGCCGGAATGCTATTTTAAAAGATTCGGTCACGCTCACCACGCCATCTTTGTAGATAGGTGGATGCTGATCACCATCCCAATTGGTTGGAGCGACGACCTCTTCGGTAAAGCGAGCGTTTTCTTCGAGGACGGCGTCGATCAAGTCAGACTCAACTGCTGAAAAAGCTTCAAGCTTGAGCAATTCAGGCATGCCAGCTATATGTTCGAACACAAAACGAAAGTCTTCAACAGGGGCGCGGTAGGTCATGGTTTTCAGTATGAATTGAGAGTGAGCATGAAATTCTCAACAATGGTACTACTAGCAGCGTGCCATCAGAAATCCAGAACGTGCTAAATCATGAGGGAATACCCTTGAGAGTCAGCCACCTGTCAGTTCTAGTGGCGTGTAAGTCGCTTTGTCGTGCAAAGAGCTCTAAAAGCAGTGTGAGCAAAGAGCTCTGAAAACAGTCTGGGCAAAATTGAAAACTCAAAAATAAAAACCCCAACAGTCAGGACGCGTGTCCAACTATTGGGGTGTCATACAGTTGCATGCAAAGTGGCATACAACAACTACCGTCAAAACACGATTAGAGCGTTGAGACGATTTCCGGCACAGCCTGGAACAAGTCCGCTACCAAGCCATAATCTGCGACGCCAAAAATCGGAGCTTCTGCATCTTTGTTTACCGCAACAATGACTTTAGAGTCTTTCATGCCGGCCAGATGCTGAATCGCACCCGAAATTCCGATCGCCACATACAACTGTGGGGCAACGATTTTGCCTGTCTGACCAACCTGCCAGTCATTTGGAGCATAGCCTGCATCAACCGCTGCACGTGAAGCACCCAGTGCTGCTCCGAGCTTGTCAGCAAGGGGATCGAGGATCTTGAAATTCTCTGCGCTCCCCATTCCGCGGCCACCAGAGACCACGACTCGGGCACCTGCAAGCTCAGGACGATCGCTTGCAGCAACCTCCCGACCGATAAAGGTCGACAGGCCGACAGAGGCGACAGGCGTAATGGATTCGACGACAGCATTACCACCTTCTGGTGCAGCATCAAAACCCGTCGTACGAACCGTGATGACCTTGACAGGGTCCGAAGACTGAACAGTAGAGATTGCGTTGCCCGCATAGATTGGACGCTGGAACGTATCTGGGGAATCCACCGCAATAATTTCAGAAATCTGGGC
>CANBUF010000217.1 GCA_947372575.1 Alcaligenaceae bacterium
TAATGATACGCCCCCAACGCGCTTTCATCATGCCACGCATCACTGCACGCGACAATCTGAACACCGACGTCAAGTTGGTCTGTAACACAACATCCCAGTCTTCATCTTTCATACGCATCGAAAGATTATCGCGCGTAATACCAGCATTATTCACCAAAATATGCGGGCCGCCACCTTCTTGCTTGCCAAGCGACTCAATCAGCGCGTCGCAGGCCGGAGCATCCGTGACATTCAAGACAACGCCACGTCCGCCATGGGCCGCAAGCATCTCAGAGATCGCCTGTGCGCCGGACTCGGTCGTCGCAGTCCCCACTACAACGGCACCCTGTGCCGCGAGCTCGAGCGCAATTGCACGTCCAATGCCGCGTGTCGCACCAGTAACCAGAGCAACCTTATCTTTTAAATTCACAATAACTGTTCCTTACGCTGCCGCAGCCAGCGTTTCGAACGCTGCCTGCATCGATTCGGGGTCTGTCACGGACAGAGCAACCAACTCAGGCTCAATGCGCTTGACCATAGCTGACAATACCTTGCCTGGGCCACACTCGACAACATGGGTAATCCCCTGCTGTTTCATGGCCTGGATGATTTCGACCCAGCGTACCGCATTCCAGGCCTGTCGCACCAGCGCATCGCGAATCTCGGCCGGATCCTGCGTCACACGCACATCCACGTTGTTGATAACAGACACGTGAGGCGCCCGGACGTCAACGCTGGCCAGAGCCTGCGAGAGCACCTCAGCGGCAGGCTTTAGCAGACTGGAGTGAAAGGGTGCGGACACTGGCAACAGCATGGCACGTTTTGCGCCCAGTGCCTTTGAGGTGACGATTGCACGCTGCACAGCGCTCGCATGACCGGCAATCACAACCTGTGAAGGCGCATTGAAATTGACGGCCTCGACCACTTCGCCCTCTGCGGCCTGTGCACACGCCTGGCGAACAGATTCATCATCCAGCCCGAGCACCGCGGCCATAGCACCCGTGCCTACAGGTACAGCGGCCTGCATGGCGTCAGCGCGAATACGTACCAGACGCACTGCATCAGCCAACTCAAGCGCGCCAGCAGCCGTCAGCGCTGCATATTCACCCAGACTATGCCCGGCCATCATTGTTGCAGCAGGCCCACCAGCAGCCACCCAGGCGGCGTGCATCGCCACACCGGCTGTCAGCATGGCAGGCTGGGTGTGCGTCGTCAGGCTAAGCAATTCAGCCGGCCCCTGGGCCATCAGTGCGCCGAGATCCTCGCCCAGCGCGTCTGAAGCGAGCGCAACGACCTGCATCGCAGCAGGATGGGCCGACCAGGCATCCATCATGCCAACCGACTGGGAGCCCTGACCTGGGAATACAAAGGCAAATTTCATATTGATCGACATTAAGCTAATAACGGTTAACTGTTATGAAAAAAGACATTCACATTAAATATCCACACCAAATTACATACGAACCAGCACAGAGCCCCAGGTAAAACCACCCCCTACACCCTGCAGCAATACGAGCTGGCCCGACTGAATGCGTCCATCACGTCGCGCAACATCGAGTGCCAACGGCACACTTGCAGCCGAAGTATTGGCGTGCTGATCGACAGTAATGACGACCTTTTCGAGTGGTACGTCGAGCTTACGCGCCAAAAACGTCAAAATGCGCAAATTCGCTTGATGCGGGATCATCCAATCGACATCCGCAAGCGTGACCTCAGCCTGGGCGCACACCGCGCGCGCGGACCGATCCAGCACCGTGACCGCCTGTTTGAAAACAGCCTGACCATCCATACGTAAAAATGGGTCGCCAGTCACCTCGCCATACGCCACGTTGCCCGCTGCGGCAAGAATATTCATCTGGCTACCATCGGCATGCAACTCTGCAGCAAGAATACCCGGGGTATCACTGGCCTTAAGTACTACGGCGCCCGCACCATCACCAAACAGCACACAGGTACCGCGGTCATTCCAGTCGAGAATACTGGAGAAAACTTCAGCACCGATCACCACCGCGCAGCGGGAGCGACCCGCACGAATAAAACTGTCAGCGATCGTCAGCGCATAAACAAAGCCACTACAAACGGCCTGCACATCAAAGGCTGCTGCGCCCTTATTGCCAATATTGGCCTGCACCAGACAGGCGGTGCTTGGGAATACAAAATCAGGGGTCGATGTCGCCAGAATGATCAGGTCGACCTCACTGGCATCAACACCCGCATCAGCCAGCGCGCGCAGAGTCGCTTCGGTGGCCAGTGTGCTGGTCTTTACCCCGCGCTCAGCGATATAACGCTGGCGAATCCCAGTGCGTTCGACAATCCACTGGTCCGAGGTTTCGATGTGACGGGTCGCCATGTCGGCGGCCAATGCGTCATTTGTCACCAAGTTCGGCGGCAAGCTGCTGCCTGAGCCGATAATGCGTGCATAGGGCATGGATACACTCATGCAGGTTCTCCGGGACAATCCACTTCAGTCATTGATTGGGCATCGGTGAGTTGTGCAATTGCGAGGGTCGTACGCTCAAGCAAGCCATGCACAACAGCCTCACGGGCGCGCTGCAGGGCAAAGCCAAACGCAAACGCATCGGCAGAACCATGACTTTTAATCACGACACCACGCAAACCCAATAAAGCGGCGCCATTGTAGCGACGATTATCCAGGCGTTGACGAAAACGGTTGAGCACAGGCATGGCAATTAACGCCATCACTCGGGTCAACAGATTACGTTTGAATTCTTCGCGCAGCATATTGCCAAACAGCCGGGAAATACCTTCGGCGGTCTTCAATGCAATATTGCCGACAAAGCCATCGCACACCACCACATCAACGGTCCCCTTGAACACATCATCGCCTTCGACGTTGCCGTAAAAATTCAGAGAGCTTTTGCGAAGTAGCTCAGCTGCCTGCTTGACGATTTCGTTACCTTTGATGGTTTCTTCACCGATGTTGAGCAAGCCCACCGAGGGTGTTGGTCCTGCTTTGCCAACCTGGGCAAGCGCGCTCCCCATGATTGCAAACTGCAGGAGATGTTCGGCACTGCAATCAACGTTTGCCCCGAGGTCGAGCACGGTCGTCGTTCCACCCGATTGCGTCGGCAATGCCGATGCAATCGCAGGACGATCAATACCCGGAATCGTTTTCAGGACGTAACGAGAGATCGCCATCCAGGCGCCTGTATTGCCAGCGGATACGCAAGCATCTGCAGCACCATCCTTGACAGACTGTGCGGCGACACGCATGGAAGAGTCCTTTTTGCGACGCAAAGCCACCTCTACCGGGTCATCCATGCGCACAACGTCCGCAGCAGGTACAACTCGATAACGGCTTGGTAAGACGTCAGGATACTTTTTAGCGACATCCGAGACAGCAGCAGTGAGCATATCGGGCAAGCCGACAAGCAACAGCTGTGTGTCTGGAAATTGCCGCGCAAACTCAAAAGCAGAAGGAACGGTGACAGAGATTCCTGTGTCACCACCCATGCAATCGATCGCGATGCGAATTACGGGAGCCACGTGCTCGAACAAAGCAGTGCGTTTGGACGAGGTAAGCCCGTCAACCGCGTTTTATTCGTCAGCTTTGGTCTTGAGGACCTTACGGCCACGATAAAAGCCCGTTGGGCTGATATGGTGACGAATATGTTGCTCACCCGTGTTAGGCTCGATCGCCGTCGACGGATTCGTCAAAAAGTCGTGTGAACGGTGCATACCGCGCTTTGATGGTGATTTTTTGTTTTGCTGAACAGCCATGACAACTCCTGTAGATTGGCGAATTGTACGCCAATCATCTTAATAACAATCAACTAACCCTTTGTTTTGAGCTGACCCAGCACCGCAAAGGGAGATAGGGGCTCTTCCCCGCCAGCATCATCAGAATTTTCACTTTCTGTTTCTGCCATGTCCATACACACTTCGTGTCGTGGAACATAGGGCACTTCTAAAATCAACTCGTCTTCTATCAGACCCAGCATATCGAACTGGCGGGATCCTACAATCTTTTCTGGTTGATCCAGATTTTCTTCGTCCAAAGAATCGCCATCCAGATCCGATTCGCGTTTAACCAAATCAAATACTGCTTGCCGATCAATGGGCAACAAAAGTGGCCCCAAACAACGCTGACATTCAAGCAGCAATGTAGCCTGCACGGTCAGTACCAGTTGTGGTTTACCCACAGAACTGAGCCTGCCCTGCAAAACATACCGCACCAGGCCTGGGCCCTGTGGAGCATGAGATAACGTAACAAGCTCAACGTCTGGCTGATCAGCCAGACCGTCCAGCAAACGTTGCAAACGGTGCACACTCAGCACACCCGTCTGAATACGACCGCGCCTTGCGAATTCAAAGGCATCAATCAATCCGGGCACACCAAGCACACAATGTGGGTCTACAACTGCACTTGCAACTGCGCCTGTAACTGCGCCTGTAACATTCGCGCCTGCATCAGGACTATTCACCTGCAGTCCATTCGCTTGCTGTCCATTCGTGACCGAACTTTGGTTATCACTTGAGTTCATTATTTGCTTGGGTTCATTATTTGCTCACCCGCTTTTTAAAAAGCAGCAAAGCAAGAGATAATAGCGTGTTTACCCTGTAATCGTCAA
>CANBUF010000218.1 GCA_947372575.1 Alcaligenaceae bacterium
ACGCCTGTTGGTCGAGCGCCATCAGGCGAGCTTCTGGATCATTGGGCTGTTGTGCGCACTGATCAATCTGTTCCCGCCAGCATGGATCTTTTTGCCAGTCTTTTCCGGACTGGTCTATACCCATTTTGGTCTGCAAGCGCTGCGCCAGCTCAGGAGAGAAAAAACAGCGTTCTGAGGGTGCAGTGATGATTTTCTGGTGGCGAGACAGGCGCGATCTGTGCTGAAATGATAACTGGCGGCACGATACGGAATCTGGCAGCATGTGACTGATCATATTAGTCATCACCCGGTTGATACTGTGATGGATTACCCCAGATAGCACGTTACTTATTTTTGACCTTTTTTTGGAAAATTCATGTCTGTACCTATGGACAAAGCCCGTCTGGGTTTGATTATTGTCGGTGATGAAATTCTTTCTGGACGTCGCCAGGACAAGCACTTTTCAAAAGTCGTTGAGTTACTCAGTGCTCGCGGATTGCAACTTTCCTGGGTTGAAATACTGTCTGATGATCGTGCCTTGCTGACCGCGGCACTTGAGCGCAGTTTTGCCAGTGGGGATATTGTTCTGAGCTGTGGTGGGATCGGAGCCACACCGGATGACCATACCCGCCAGGCTGCAGCAGCCGCACTGAACCTGCCACTGACCTTACATCCTGAGGCCGCAGAGCAAATCACCCTGCGCTGCGCCGAAATGGCTGCAAAAGGCCAGGGCACTGCTGATATGAGTGCGCCTGAAAATCAGCAGCGTCTGCAGATGGGGATGTTCCCTGAGGGCTGCGAGATTGTCCCTAACCCTTTTAACCGTATTCCCGGATTTTTTATCCGGAATCATACGTTTGTCCCGGGCTTTCCGGTCATGGCTTGGCCCATGCTGGAGTGGACACTGGATAACCGTTATGCGCATCTGCATCATCAAACGCAGCTTGCCGAGCATTCCTTCGTTGTCTACACGATGCCTGAGTCCCGTATTACGCCTGCCCTTGAATCACTTGAAAAGCAGTGGCCAGGTGTGCGGGCCTTCAGTCTGCCCTCGGTTGGCGAAGCAGGGGGATCTCCTCATATCGAGCTTGGTGTGAAAGGCGAACCAGAGGCCGCTGCGCTAGCGCTTGCGTTCTTGCGCAGTGAAGCCGTCCGTCTGGGCGCACGCTTTGATCCTCCCGTTGCGCATCCATAATCGTAATGTCACAAGATCGCGGTCTACCCATCGATAGTGTTGAGGCCGTAAACGGTCATGTTTCAGGAATGGCAATCCAGGTGCTTGAGCGCGCGACCTGCCTGCTCGATGTGCTGGCAGCGCAGCCAGATCCTGTTGCACTAAAGGATCTCGCTCAGCAAACCGGTTTGCATCCATCGACTACACACCGAATTTTGAATGATCTGGTGCTGGCACGCTATGTTGAGCGTGTCGACAGCGGTCTCTACCAACTCGGTATGCGTCTGCTAGAGCTGGGTTCACTGGTCAAAGGTCGACTCAATGTTCGCGAAGCGGCGATCGAGCCAATGCGAACGCTGCATCAGCAGATCGGACAGACCGTTAACCTTTCGGTACAGCAGGGCGATGAAATCGTGTACATAGACCGCGCCTGGAGCGAACGCTCAGGCATGCAAGTTGTGCGTGCGATCGGTGGGCGCGCACCGCTTCATCTGACATCGATCGGCAAGCTGTTTTTATCCGCAGCCGAATCCCGGCAACTACGCAGTTATGCCAGCCGTACGGGCCTCAATGGCACCACCCGTAACAGCATCACCGCGCTTGAGCAGCTGGAACACGAACTAAACCTGGTCAGAAAGCTTGGCTACGCCCGTGACAACGAGGAGCTTGAGCTTGGTGTGCGATGTATCGCAGCAGGCATTTACGATGATACGGGCAAGCTGGTGGCCGGGCTGTCTATATCCGCGCCCTCTGAGCGGATGCAGGATGCCTGGATTGAGCAGCTCGTGGCGACTGCGACGCAGATTTCCGAAGCGTTGGGGTATGAGCAGATGGCCAATCACCCTGGCTGAGGATTACTCAAACAGGGTGATTGAATTTTTCGTGCGGAGCGAGCGCCGTACTAAAAGCTGCTGCAGGATTATTTAAGCGTGATGCCTCGCGATTTCACCAGAGCACCCCAGCGTGCGACTTCCAGAGCGATGAGATCCCCAAACTCTTGCGGTGTATCGTTGGTAGCGGTTAAACCATCCGCTGCAAGCTGTTGAGCCATTGATGGGTCATTGAGTGACTCCCTCACAGCGAGATTGAGCTTGTTGACGATTTCTGGTGGAATGCCTTTTGGACCAATCAGGCCGTGCCAGACAGAAACTTCGAAATTCGGGTAGCCAGATTCCATGACCGTTGGGACCTCAGGCAGGGCGGCTAAGCGCTTGGCTGTCGTGACCGCCAGGGGTTTGAGTTTGCCCGACTGCACATGTGGCATCGTCGAGGCGACGGTCCCAAAAATAAACTGCACCTGACCAGAAATCGTATCAGTCAGGGCGGGTGATGTGCCTTTGTATGGCACATGCAGCACATCGATACCCGCTGTCGTCAGAAAATATTCAGTTGCAATGTGGGTGATGCTGCCATTGCCAGCTGATGCATAACTGAGCTTGCCCGGATCTTTTTTTGCCAATTCGACGAGTTCTTTCAGATTCTTGACAGGCAATTCAGGGTTTGTCGCAATAATGAAGGGCCCACTGGCCAGCCGCGCAATCGGCGTGATGTCGTGAACTGGATCAAAAGGCAGCTTGTAGAGATTGGCATTGACGGTGTAAGACGTCGCGGCCAGGAACAGTGTGTAGCCGTCGCCAGCTGATTTCATCGCGATTTCGGCGCCGAGGTTGCCCCCAGCACCTGGGCGATTCTCGACAAACACGGTCTGCCCTAATTTTTGACTCAGTTTTTGGGCGACGATGCGGGCGATAAAGTCCGAGCCTCCACCGGGTGCGAATCCGACAATGATTTTGATGGGTTTGGTCGGGAAGCTTGTCTCGGCAAGCGCTACTGTGCTCGCACTTGCGCCGATCAGGCAAATGGCCATCAAGCTGTAACAAATTGTCCGCAGACTAGTCAAACCTGCAATCAGGCGGCGTAAAAAGAGGGTGTGCATGGGAGGATCCTTATTTTTCAGACTCTAGTCTATGTGAGAAATGAAAATGGGTCTAATAGAACTGACTTCATCAATCTGTGGCTTTTTTGGTGCATTGCAACAAAAAGTAGTTGACATGCCTGTTTAAGCCCCTATAATAGAACTTGTGCAGTGCAGCAAATGCAATACATGTATTAAATGCTGTTAAGCAAATGCTGTACAGCAAAATAAACATGCAGTGAAAAGTGCGGTGCAAAGTGCAGTGCAATACATTGCAAAGATCATTTTCCTTTGGAGATCACTATGTCAGCCATTCCTCAGCAAGTTTTGAACAGCCAGAAAGACGCCATTGATACGCTGGTGGCTTTCCAGGGCTCCGTTTTCTCCGGTTTCGAAAAACTGGTCGATTTGAATCTTAAAGTCATCAAGGCAACTCTTGATGAAGTTGCACAGAAATCACAGCAAGTCGCTTCTATCAAAGATGCGCAAGAAGCCGTTGCAATGTCATCCACGCTCGTGCAGCCAGGCGCCGAAAAGGCAATGGCTTACAGCAAGCATGTGTATGACATCGTTTCTGCTGTGCAGGCTGACCTGGCCAAACTCAGCGAATCAAAAGTTGCTGACGGCCAGAAACACATCAATGACGCAATCGAGCAGTTCACCAAAAATGCACCTGCTGGCTCAGAAAGCGCAGTTGCCATGTTGAAGTCATCATTGGCTCAGGCGACTGGCGCATTTGACTCAATGACCAAAGCTGCCAAACAAGCTGCTGAAGTTGCTGAGAAAAATCTGACTGCAGCTGCGAGCGCATCGTTCAAAGCAGCAGGCGAAGCAGCTGAAGTTGCAAAATCTGCAGCCCGCGGTGGTCGTCGCTCTGCTTAATTGCATCGTGGTGTAGCAGACCGCAAGCTGGTCTAAAAAAAAACAGGTCACACTCGTGACCTGTTTTTTTTCGATTACCTCATTTTTTACTTGGGATTAACGTCTTTTTGCTTCCCGGATCGCACGGACACATTCACCTACCAATGCAGGGCCGCGATAAATCAGGCCGGTATAGAGTTGCACTGCATTTGCACCAGCCTGCATTTTTTCAACAGCATGCTGCCCCGACAGAATCCCACCCACGCCAATGATGGCCAGGCTGTCGCCCAGACGCGAACGTAAACGGGCAATCACCTCGAGCGACCGTGCATGGAGGGGGGCACCCGACAAGCCTCCCATTTCTTCGGCATGTTTCATGCCCGCCACAGACTGACGCGCGAGTGTGGTATTCGTCGCAATCACGCCATCGATGCCATGTCGCGGTAAGACTTCTGCAATTGTGTCGATTTCTTCTTCGGTAAGATCGGGTGCGATTTTGACCACAAGCGGCACGCGCTTGCCGTGTTGATCTGCCAGTGCCATGCGGCGCTGCGCCAGTTGTGAGAGCAGCTGATCCAGTTCGTGCTCACCCTGTAGCGCGCGTAAATTCTTGGTATTCGGTGAGGAAA
>CANBUF010000219.1 GCA_947372575.1 Alcaligenaceae bacterium
TCAGGTTTAGGCTGGGTGTTGCTGGGCCTGCTGATTGGCGGCAGCATTGGCACGCTGATGGCCAAGCGAGTCGAAATGACAAAAATGCCTGAGCTCGTGGCATTCATGCACAGCATGATCGGTCTGGCAGCCGTCGCGATTGCCGTGGCGATTGTGGCGGAGCCACATGCTTTCAACATTGTTGAGGCCGGCCAGCCGATTCCTGTGGGCAATCGACTCGAACTCTTTATTGGCACTTTTGTGGGTGCGATCACGTTTTCGGGATCGGTCATTGCCTTTGGCAAGCTCTCTGGCAAATACAAGTTCAGGTTATTTCAAGGTGCACCGGTGCAATTCCCGGGTCAGCACCTGTTTAATCTGGCACTGGCACTCGGTATGCTGGCATGCGGCATCTGGTTCATGCTGACACAGAGCTGGACGCCTTTTGTCATCATGACGCTGATTGCATTTATGCTTGGTGTCCTGATCATCATCCCGATCGGTGGCGCAGATATGCCGGTCGTGGTGTCCATGCTCAACAGCTATTCTGGCTGGGCAGCAGCGGGAATCGGCTTCTCGCTGAACAATCCCATGCTGATCATCGCCGGCTCACTGGTGGGCTCCTCGGGCGCGATTCTCTCCTACATCATGTGCAAGGCCATGAACCGCTCCTTCTTCAATGTGATTCTTGGCGGCTTTGGTGCTGCGGCAGATACGGGCGCTGGGGCGGCCTCGCAAACACAGCGCAATGTCCGCTCGGGTAGCCCCGATGATGCCGCATTTTTGCTGATGAACGCCGAGACCGTTGTGATCGTACCGGGCTATGGGCTGGCGGTCGCACGCGCGCAACACGCTTTGAAAGAACTCGCTGAAAAACTCACCGAACATGGCGTCAATGTGAAATACGCGATTCATCCTGTCGCCGGCCGGATGCCCGGTCACATGAATGTGCTGCTTGCCGAGGCGGAGGTCCCCTACGATCAGGTGTTCGAGATGGATGATATCAATAGCGAATTTTCGCAGACCGATGTCGTACTCGTCTTAGGCGCCAACGATGTAGTCAATCCCGCTGCGAAAAACGATCCCAAGTCGCCTATTGCCGGAATGCCGATCCTCGAAGCCTACAAAGCCAAAACGATTATTGTGAACAAACGCTCGATGGCGTCTGGATATGCAGGACTGGATAATGAACTGTTCTACCTCGACAAAACCATGATGGTATTTGGTGATGCGAAAAAGGTGATCGAGGAGATGGGCAAGGCGATTGAATAAAGCATCTACAAAGGGACAGTCGTCAGCTCGTCAGGCCTGACGCTGTGCTCTTTCAGCAGGCTTGAAATCCTAACAAAATAACTGATTGAATACCACCTGATTACCCCCAGCGTTCTTAGCCTGGTACATCGCCGTGTCAGCAGCTTTGATAATCACGGTTTCAGTGAACTGATCCCCCTGAAACATTACAGCGCCAATACTCGCACTAGTTGAGTACTCAAGGACTTTAGCCTGATTATCAGCTTCGAATAGGTCAAGCTGGTATGGCAATTGCAACGTATGCTGAATACGACAAGCGACAATCCTCGCCGCGTTCAAGGAGTCGGTCTGATTAATATCCAACTCACTCAAAAGCACCACAAATTCATCACCGGCATACCGGGCCACTGTATCAACCTCTCTGACACAAGAACGGATGCGGGAAGCTACCTCTGCAAGCAATAGGTCGCCAGCCAGATGGCCATGCGAATCATTGAGTTCTTTAAATCGATCCAGATCAAGAAATAACAAGGCGCTATATGTAGCATTCCATTTGCTGTTCGCAATCGTTTGATGCAGCCGATCGGCAAACAAATAGCGATTGGGTAAGTTTGTCAGCACGTCATAAAAAGCTCTTTTTCTGAGCTGCTCATCCATTTGCACTTCTGGTCCTCGACGCCGCAATACCTCCGTGATGTCTTCGATCACGCCCCAAACGACTTGGCGCCCATCCGCTTCAGTTAACGAAAAGCCAGAGATGCGAATGGGAAACCGCGAACCATCTTTGCGAATATATTCTTTTTCATTGAGGCCAAAGCGCTTGAGATCATTGAGCGTGTTGCGCTGCGCCTCTTCTTGGCAGTTATATTCTTTTGGCGTGATATCCCAGAATTTCAGCTCCAGAAACTCTTCACGGGAATAGCCCGTCCATTTCAGCAGGACAGGATTCACCTCTAAAAACTGACCGGTCTCATGATCGATCATCGCCAAACCAAATGGAGCATCTGAGAAAAACTGATCAATACGCTGTCCAGACCGAGGAGTCAGGTGATCTGAGGCGTGTCGATTCTTATCCATTCAGTAACTCAGCCAGGCTTTGCACCAGTAATTGTCAAAATACATTCGAAACTATATAAATAATATATTTCAAATAACATTTTGATTAAACAATAGCCCGCCTTGCAATCCTCTCATTTACTCTCAAATATTCTTAATTTTATAGAGCAAATGATCTACCCGATGAGGACTGACAATGGGTAAAGTGGGGCGGCTGGTCGTTACTCGGCAGCTCAGGCATCGCTTGTTAGCCTGTGGAGAGCTGGTGTAGTCAGACCACTCTGTGAAGCAGGAACCCGCCGAAGCGACTCAAGCTCTAGCAGCGTGAGCGCAGTAGGAATCCCCATCCTTTAGAGCGGGAAGGATGTCAACCGTTTCTTTAAGCGTGCGATACACAGATTATCGGATCAACAGAGATCACCTCTGCAAGACTTAGTTGATGGACACACGTCAACATCACGAATGACAAACAAAAAAGAAAATACTTTTTCATACGAGAGCCTGGTCCACCACCTCAACCCAGTGCCTGACCGGGGTGTCCGTGCCGCTCTGTAGATGACCAATGCAACCAACGTTCGAAGACATCATGACATCAGGTTGCGCTGCATTCAGTTGCTCAAGCTTGCGATCTCGCAAGGACTTTGAAATTTCGGGTTGCAGGACGGAATACGCTCCGGCTGAACCACAGCAAAGATGGCTTTCAGTAAAAGGCTGCAAGTCCATACCAAGCTTTGCCATGAGCTGTTCGCTCAACGGCCGCAGGCCCTGCCAGTGCTGCAACGTGCATGGAGGGTGGAACACAGGCCGCTTGGGCAACAGAGCAGGATTGATTTTTGTCTTGAGGACCTCAACATGCGGAGCCACAATCTGCGCCACATCCAGGACATGAGCAACAATTTTTTCTGCCTTGGGCAGATATTCGGCATCAAATCGTAGATGATGTGCATACTCTGTCACCATCGCGCCACAACCGGAGGCATTCATGACGATGGCTTCGATCTTGCCAGTCTCAATCCAGGGTAGCCAGGCATCGATATTCTGACGCATCTGAGCGAGTGCGGCAGCCTGATCATCGAGGTGAAAATTCAAGGCGCCGCAGCACCCTGCTCCCTGAATCACCTGTGTGCCAATACCGATCGCATTGAGCACACGAATGGTCGCAGCATCGATGGTCGGCATCATCGTCGGTTGTACACAACCGGACAAGATCAAAACCTGTCGTGGTTGCTGACGCGTCTGGGGAATGACGCCCACATCGCGCTTTGCCAGCATTTTGCGCTGCAATGCCTCAGGCAGCCAATGCCTGACCGACTGTCCGAGCTTATAAGCAGGTGCGAACAAACTCGAGGTCAGGCCTTTACGCAAGGCCATTCTCTGCAACCGCTCCATCGCAGGACGCTTGACTTTTTCTTCGACAATCTGACGGCCAATATCGACCAGATGACCGTACTGCACACCTGAAGGACAGGTTGTTTCGCAATTGCGGCACGTCAGGCAGCGATCAAGGTGCTTTTGTGTAGCGTGTGTAGGCTCCTTGCCCTCGAGCACTTCTTTAATCAGATAAATTCTGCCACGAGGGCTATCAAGCTCATCACCCAGGATTTGATAGGTCGGACAGGTCGCCGTGCAAAATCCACAATGCACACAACGACGCAAAATGGCATCAGCTTCTTGGCCCAGGTCAGACTCACGGGCCCATTGGGCGAGATTAGTTTGCATACGTTATCCGTCAGATTCCAAAGACCAGGCGACCGGGATTAAACACCGAGTGATGATCAAATTCTTGTTTTAAACGCCGCACAACCGTCGCGACTGTTGGGCTCAGAGGGTGAAACACACCCTGGTCAGGAACAGGCTTTCCTGCACCGAGCCGAAACAGCGTGGCATGGCCGCGGGCCTGCTCTGCAGCAAGCCGAATGATGGCTGGATCACAATCTGCGGTGATCCAGCGTTGCCCCCCGCCCCACTCGATGAGCGTGGGGCCAAGATGCAATGCAGGCGTTGCAGGAGCGACCGCGACACGCCACAACTGCGGCGCGGCAAAGAACGGCAGACGTTGCTCTCGCAGATCGTGCCAGTAGGTCGTGGCCTCACTGTCGGCAACAATATCCCCACCAAGTTTGAGCCGGGCGGACTCAAGCGCAGCGGGTGCACCTGCTAATCGCACGCGCAGTCGACCTGAGTTGCCCAAGGGCTCCCACACACTTGAAGAAATAGGCAATGGTTGCGCACGCAGGCGAAGACAAAAAGCCAGGGCGCG
>CANBUF010000220.1 GCA_947372575.1 Alcaligenaceae bacterium
GGCTATGCCGGCCTCACTTAAGACCGCGTCCGGTCTCGAGACCTGGCAGCTTTATCACCTGATCGGTGATGCGTTGCGTACACCGGAACTCGCGCAGCCGCTCCGAAGTGATTTCGCAAGCAGAGTCTCTGCGGCGATCGCTCTAGAACCAACCGTCCTGGCACCGGCTGCGTCGCGTGCGCCAGAGTCCGTGGGCTGGATGCGTCGCTATGGTCTGCCAAGTTTTGCAATGGCTGCTGCGGTGGCCTCGGTCGTATGGGTTGCACGTCCATTTTTTATCCCTGAAATGTCGGGGATCAATAGTCAGATTGCAGCCGGTGCTCAGCTCAATAGAGTGGCCTCACGCGATGACGCTGCATCCATGCAGAACTATGTCAGTGCACATCGCCAGATCTCAGGACCCACTGCAGTCAGGCAGGTTGCCTTCGGGGCATCCCGGTAATGAGCGCGATGCATCGCCCCGGGTGGGGTCGCCTGGCTGTGCGCATTGGCATGCCTCGTGCGCTCTTGTGTGCAGCATTGGGTGTGTTGCTGTTAGCTTCGACGGGTTGGCAAACAGCGCGCGCGGAGTCGACGCGACCAGCTTGGTTGGGTGAGTCAACAGAATATGACTCAAAGTTGTTGATGCAAATCCAGCAGGCTGCTCACAAGCTTAATTACGTTGGTGTGTTTGCTTATCAGCAAGGATCGGATATCGAGTCCTCTCGTATCGTGCATGCCTGTGATGGCACAAACGAACAAGAACGCATTGAGCTGCTCAACGGCACGCCGCGTGAATATTTGCGACTGAATAAATCGGTCCAGTGCCTGATTCCCGAAGAGAAAAAAATCGTTCGCGAACGTGAACGCGGTGATCGCTTTCCTGGATTGCTGTTGTCCAATAGCGAGTCTATTGATGCAAATTATCAAGTCCGTGTATTGCCACAACCTTTGCGTGTAGCAGGTCGGCAATGTCAGTTGATTGATGTGTTGCCGCGTGATGCCAATCGCTATGGTTACCGGTTATGTGTGGACACAGAGTCACAGTTATTACTCAAGGCGCAGACTGTCACGCGTGAGGGTGTAGTAGTTGAACAGGTTGCCTTTACACAAGTCACAATTGGTCAGGAAATTCCTGAAAAAATGCTTAAACCATCCTGGTCTACTGAGGGCTGGTCAGTGGTTGAATCCAGGCAGCGCAACGTTGATCTGGGTGCGCTTGGCTGGCGGTTCACTGCGCCATCGGGCTTTACACCGAGCTCGCAATCCGAGCAGGTCTTTGATGGTGACAAGCTCGTTCATCAGCTTGTTTTATCTGACGGCCTGGCGACCATCTCAATATTTATTGAACCTTATCTGAAAGAGCGGTCTGAGTATAAACCCGTTGGTGCTGCGCAGATCGGCTCTGTGAACATCTACGGCATTAAGGTTGCAAATTTCTGGTTAACTGTTCTGGGTGAAGTGCCGGCCTCCGCCCTCGAGCAGTTAGCGCAGTCCATTCAATATGTTCCTGCAGCGAAATCAAAATAGACATTCGTCGCAGGGATATTTCAAACGGAGTTCGTGATGCATAATTTGTATCAGTCTTTTTTATCACAGCCTGCTGAGCGCGTGCGCCGTATGCTGTTAGCACTGATGTTGGGTGTTGTGCTGGTCGCAGGTGGTCTGCAATCCGTGCAAGTCGTCAGCGCGCAGACTGTCGCGTTGCCTGACTTCACGACCATTGTCGAAAAGGCAGAGCCTGCGGTAGTCAATATTCGCACGACAGCTAAAGTAGTTGCGCGTGGACAGGGACAAAACGGCCAGGATCCCTACGAAATGTTCAGGCATTTCTTTGGTCCGGATGCCCAGCCTCCAGGCCCTGGCGGCAAACCCGCTCCGCAGCAAGGGCCGCGCGGTAAACGCGCCGAGCCCGAAGAAAAAACCGTGCCACGCGGCGTGGGTTCAGGGTTCTTTATTTCTGACGATGGCTATGTGTTGACCAATCATCATGTCGTGGCGGATGCGACAGAGATTTTTGTCACACTGACCGATGGTCGGGAGTTCCGTGCCAAAGTCATCGGTAGCGATGAGCGTACGGATGTCGCCTTGCTGAGAGTCGATGCCAAGGACTTGCCATTTTTACCGATCGGCGATCCTAAAGCCTTGAAGAAAGGTCAGTGGGTGCTTGCGATTGGTTCGCCATTTGGTCTCGAGTCAACAGTGACCTCGGGTATTGTCAGCGCCTTGGGCCGTGACACAGGTGACTATCTCCCATTCATTCAAACAGACGTTGCCGTCAATCCTGGTAACTCGGGTGGCCCGCTGCTGAATCTGAAGGGCGAAGTTGTTGGGATCAATTCACAGATCATCTCGCGAAGCGGTGGCTCGATGGGGATTTCTCTCGCAATCCCAATTACTGAAGCGATGAGCGTGGTTGAGCAACTGCGTACCTCAGGTAAAGTCACACGTGGTCGGATTGGTGTGCAGATTGGTGAAGTCAGCAAAGACGTTGCGCAGGCGATTGGTTTGCCAAAAGCGGGTGGTGCGCTGGTCAGTGGTGTTGAACAGGATGCTCCAGCAGATAAGGCCGGAATCCTTCCTGGTGATGTCATCACCAGCTTTGCTGGTAAGCCGATCACCAAGTTCTCTGATTTGCCACGCTTAGTGGGTGAGATTAAACCAGGTAAAACCGAACCGATCGAGGTGTGGCGTAAGGGTAAAGTCGTCAAACTGAAGGTTAAAGTCGGCGAACTCAAGTCCGAAGCTAAGGTCGCGACTAAAGAAGAGCCAAAGTCCGATGTTCCTGAGACCGTGGTAATGGGAATGAGCGTTGTGCCAGTTGATGCCGAAGCACAAGCTAAGCTTAGGATTAAGGGCGGCGTTCAGGTCACAGCTGTCGAGGCACCTGCCAGTACCGCTGGCGTTGTTGAGGGTGACATTATTCTGGCTGCAAATGACTCGGACATCACGAGTCCCGAACAGTTTGCCAAGGTTGTGGCAGGTCTGGATAAAAGTCGTCCGGTCGGTTTGATGGTGCGCCGTGGCGAGCAAACACAGTGGGTCGCCGTTCAACCTGCTAAATAGACCAAGACCGGCTAGAATAACGGTTTGACGCATAAAGGGGCGCCGGGCGCCCCTTTTGCATGCAGGCTCACACATTAGGCGTTATGCAGCACATTCGTAATTTTTCCATTATTGCCCATATCGATCACGGCAAATCGACTCTCGCGGACAGACTGATTCAGCGTTGCGGAGGGCTGGCTGCTCGTGAAATGTCCGCACAAGTTCTCGATTCGATGGATATCGAACGTGAACGCGGCATCACGATTAAAGCCCAGACAGCGGCGTTGCAGTACAAAGCCGCTGACGGACAGATCTACGCTTTTAATCTGATTGATACTCCAGGCCACGTTGACTTTTCCTATGAGGTCAGTCGTTCACTATCCGCGTGCGAAGGTGCCTTGCTGGTGGTGGATGCTTCTCAGGGTGTTGAGGCGCAGACTGTTGCCAATTGCTACACGGCAATTGAGCTCGGTGTTGAGGTCGTGCCAATTCTGAACAAGATGGATTTGCCACAGGCGGATCCCGAGAGTGCGCGCGCAGAAGTCGAAGACGTCATCGGGATCGATGCCTCGGATGCGATTCTGGCCAGTGCCAAGACAGGCATGGGCATTGACGAAATTCTCGAAGCGATTGTCACACGTATTCCGCCTCCCAAAGGTGATCCGACTGCTCCCTTGCAGGCACTGATTGTTGACTCCTGGTTCGACAATTATGTCGGTGTTGTCATGCTGGTTCGTATTGTTAACGGCGTGCTTAAACCCAAAGACAAAATTTCTTTTATGGCCACAGGCGCAGTTCACCTGTGTGAGCAGACCGGTGTGTTCACACCTAAGTCTGTCCCTCGTGCGCACTTGTCGGCAGGTGAGGTAGGCTTTGTCACCGCGGGCATTAAAGAGCTCGCGGATGCCAAGGTAGGTGACACGATTACGCTGGCTGCCAAGCCTGCCTCTGAGGCGCTGCCAGGCTTTAAAGAAGTCCAGCCACAGGTGTTTGCAGGGCTCTATCCTGTAGAGAGCAGCGAGTACGATCAGTTGCGCGACTCACTGTCCAAGCTCAAGCTCAACGACTCGGCCCTGATGTTTGAGCCTGAGGTCTCGCAGGCGCTAGGGTTTGGCTTTCGCTGCGGTTTCCTTGGTCTGTTGCACATGGAAATCGTGCAGGAACGTCTCGAGCGCGAGTTCGATATGGACATCATCACCACCGCACCTTCGGTCGTGTATGAGGTGGTATTGCGTGACAACTCCGTCATTCAGATTGAAAGTCCTTCGCGCATGCCTGAGGTCGGTCAGTTTATCGAGGTCCGTGAACCCATCGTGACGGTCACGCTCTTCATGCCGCAGGAATACGTCGGACCAGTCATGACGCTTTGTAATAACAAGCGCGGCGCACAGCTGGATATGACCTATCATGGTCGGCAGGTGCATCTGCATTACGAAATTCCACTGGCAGAAATCGTGCTGGATTTCTTTGATAAATTGAAATCCGTATCGCGTGGCTATG
>CANBUF010000221.1 GCA_947372575.1 Alcaligenaceae bacterium
CCATTGAAATACTCGGTCCATTTGGTGCCAATGCCGTCACGCCACTACGCAGTCTGACGGTGCAACAAATGGTGCCCAGGCTCTTTGAGCTTGCGACCTCGGTTGCCGCGACGCAGTGCCTGACTGCCACAACCTGGCCCGCCAGATTCAGACTGGACGCCTTAATTCCCGCAGCGGGGCTGGATGTGAATCTGGCCTGGCTGATCACAGGGCACGGCGGATCGCTAGCCTGGGTCCAGGCAGTCTGGTTCAGGAAGACAAAACAGGATGGCGGACTCGCTTCGCACGATCTGAAGTCTGTGCAGTCTTTAGCAGGTGAAAAGCATCTCGCCACAGACCCCATTAACCGAACAGACGACGCCCAAGTGCGCCTGGCTGCCAATCAGCTTGACCAGCAACTTAAGTTGGCATTCGACCCGCATGGTGTTTTCCCTACGATTCCGGCAGCAAAGGGGCTAGAATCGGCATCTTGAAAGATTGACTCACACGGTAGACGACACATCATGGAAGAAAATTTTCGCAAAGCAGCTCTTGAATACCACGAGCAGGGGCGTCCTGGAAAGATTTCGATTGCTCCAACCAAACAGTTATCCAACCAGCGCGACTTAGCGCTTGCCTACTCCCCGGGTGTGGCAGCGGCCTGCGAAGAGATCGTGATCGATCCCGCAAACGCGTTTCGTTACACCGCACGAGGCAATCTGGTGGGTGTGATTACCAACGGCACCGCCGTGCTCGGGCTGGGCAATATCGGACCACTCGCCTCCAAGCCGGTCATGGAAGGCAAGGCGGTCCTGTTCAAAAAGTTTGCAGGGATTGATGTGTTTGACATCGAAATCAATGAACAGGATCCCGACAAGCTGGTGGAAATCATCGCCGGTCTGGAGCCAACGTTTGGTGGTATCAATCTGGAGGACATCAAGGCACCAGAGTGTTTTACAGTCGAGCGTAAGTTGCGCGAGCGCATGCGTATTCCTGTTTTTCATGATGACCAGCATGGCACGGCAATCTGCGTGTCAGCCGCGTTTATCAATGGTCTGGCTGTCGTGGGCAAAGACATCAAGGATGTCAAAGTTGCGGTCTCGGGTGCAGGCGCTGCCGCACTGGCCTGTCTGGACCTGATGGTTGACCTGGGTCTGCCCTTGAAAAATATCTGGGTGTCCGATATCGAAGGCGTCGTCTACGAAGGTCGTCCCGTGCTGATGGATCCGGACAAGGATCGTTTTGCACAAAAAACCGATGCGCGCACACTCGCAGATATCATGCAGGATGCCGATGTGTTCCTGGGTCTATCCGCAGGTGGCGTACTCAAGCCGGCGATGGTCAAGTCCATGGCCAAGCGCCCATTGATTCTGGCACTGGCCAACCCCAATCCAGAAATCCTCCCCGCTGATGCGCATGCCGTACGTGATGACATCGTGATGGCAACGGGCCGTTCGGACTATCCGAATCAGGTCAATAACGTTTTATGTTTTCCATACATCTTCCGTGGGGCGCTGGATGTCGGCGCCACAACCATTACACGCGAAATGGAAAAAGCCGCTGTGGTGGCGATTGCCAAACTTGCTCAGGAAGAGCAGAGCGAAGTCGTGGCTGCAGCCTATGGCACCTATGACGTTGCTTTTGGTCCTGAATCTTTTATTCCCAAGCCGTTTGATCCGCGTCTGATTGTGCGGATTGCACCAGCGGTCGCCAAGGCTGCAATGGAATGCGGTGTGGCTACGCGTCCGATTGCTGATTTGGATGCCTATGTCGAGCAGCTCGAACAGTTTGTCTATCGTTCGGGCGCGTTCATGAAGCCCCTGTTCTCGGCCGCAAAAGCGTGCGTCAGAGAGGGTGCTAAAGCACGGATTGTCTTTACCGAAGGTGAGGATGAGCGCGTGTTGCGTGCCGTCCAGGTCATCGTGGATGAGAAGCTGGCCAAGCCGATTCTTGTTGGTCGCCCATCAGTGCTGACCGCACGTATTGAAAAATTCGGTTTGCGTTTGCGTCTTGGCATCGATGTCGAGGTGACAAACCCCGAGTTTGACGAACGCTTCCACGATTACTGGACACTCTATTGGGAAGAGATGTGCCGCAACGGTGTGACCAAGGAAATGGCGCGTGTCGAAATGCGTCGGCGTCTGACACTGATTGGCACGATGATGGTTCGCATGGGTGATGCGGATGGCATGATTTGCGGCACAGTCAGTGGTTATGCGGATCATCTGCGCTATATCGACCAGATGATTGGCAAGCGTCCTGGTGCGACAACGTACGCAGCAATGAATATTTTATTGTTGCAAGAGCAGACTATTGCACTGGTGGATACGCATATCAATGATGATCCGACTGCCGAGCAAATTGCCGAGTACACCATTGCAGCGGCTCAGCAAATGCGTCGACTCAATCTGATCCCCAAAGTAGCGTTGTTGTCACGTTCGAATTTTGGATCAGGTAGCTCGGCGTCGGGTGCAAAAATGCGCGCAGCGCTTGAGTTGATTCGGGCTATGGCGCCTGAGCTTGAAGTTGATGGCGAGATGCATGGCGACTGTGCACTCGATGAGTCATTACGCTTGAGAATTTTGCCATCATCGACGCTCAAAGGTTCAGCGAATTTGCTGGTCTGCCCCAACGTGGACTCAGGCAATATCGCCTACAACTTATTGAAAGCCACTGCGGGTGGCAATGTGGCTGTTGGGCCTTTCCTGCTGGGTGTGAATGCGCCGATTCATATCCTGACCTCGAGTGCCACGGTCAGGAGAATTGTGAACATGACAGCCTTGACTGTGGTTGAGGCAAATCACCCGCGACACGCCTAAAGCCAAGACACTCCGTCTTGAAAATATTTTTTTAAGACGGAGGTAGCTTCTGTCTGGTGTAAGTGGTACAAGACGGATAACAGATGTCTGTTTGTACCAGGCACGCATAGTTGCAGTAGTACAACCTTAGTACGCTATCGGGCCTAGATTCAGGAGCCGTCAGTATGAGTAAAACAGTCGATCCAAAATTGCGACAGTTATTGCAAAAGGGTGGTGACACCGATCCTCAGCAGGGTCTGGAGGCGCTTGAGGCTGCAGCAAAAGAACGCGGTATGGTCTGGTGTGTGGCGGATTGTGAGAAAGCGCGCAGCTGGTCTGCTGTGTTTCGAGCGGTGGTCAAGGCCGTTGATTATCCGCAGTATTTTGGCGGAGATTTTGATGCCTTGTATGACTGTCTGAGCGATACCCTGCTTGACCAGAAAGAAGGCGTGGTGCTGGTGTTTGACAAGCTCCACTCTGCCGATCCGGCGATTGTGAATGAAGGTCAGCAGTTCCTTGAAATTCTCAATGAGGCAGTCGCCTTCGCACAAGAGAATGGGCTCGTGTTTATTTTCGCAATCCATCATGCAGGCAAGCATCCGGACGCCGAGCCCGGTGTGGTCAATAACTGGAGTGATGAACCGAGCTAAAGAGAGTTCGGTGCGTTTACCAGCGGAGTAGGGCCGTGGCGGCAGCAACCATGGCGAGCGCGGCAGTTTCGGTCCGCAGCACCCTGGTGCCAAACCTGACAGAGTGTGCACCATGTTTGCGTGCACACTCGAGCTCCTGCTGACTCCAGCCGCCTTCGGGTCCGATCAGCAAGGTAAGCGACGGTACAGCTTGCAGATTCGCTGCAGGACTGCCGAGCCAGGACTGAAAGTCCTGCTCTCCCTCTGGATCACACAGCAATCGCTGGTTGACTGATTGCTCTGTGAGCGCTTTATCAAGCGTCTGCGGGGCTTCTATCCGCATCAACCGGTTACGTCCGCATTGTTCAGAGGCGGATTCGATGGTGCGCATCCAGTGAGACACGCGTTTTTCAAGTCGCGGTCCGGATAATTGCAGCACACTGCGTTGCGCAGCAATGGGAACGATTCGGTGGACGCCCAGCTCAACCGCTTTTTCGATCACCCAGTCCATCTTGTCACCAGCAGGCAGTCCCTGAAATAGGGTGATCTGTCCGGCAAGCTCCGCCTCGCGAGTGCGGTGCTCCCGAAGCACGACACAAGCAATTTTTCCATTGAAATCAAGGGTCCCAGTGATTTCTCCCCCATTGCCATCAAACAGCACGATATCGCTGCCGGCCGCCAGGCGCAGCACGCGGATATGGTGGGCGACGGTTTCGGACAGGACGCAAGTCTGGTTTGGAAGCAAGGGTTCAGCACAATAAAAGCGGGGGATTGACATTCAGGTTGCTCGTGAGAGAACTGCGTGGACGTACGGGTGGTAAAATCTTAGGTCTTTTAACCTATTCACCGCAATCAGCCAAACCCAAGTGATGAGCCCAACTACAGCAGCCACCCCCGTCAAACTGGCCGATGCGATTCGCGCCCTCGCTATGGACGCCGTCCAGCAAGCTAATTCGGGACATCCCGGCGCGCCAATGGGCATGGCTGAAATGGCGCAGGCACTGTTTACTCGCCATTTGCACCACAATCCCGCCGATCCAGCCTGGGCCAATCGTGACCGCTTTGTGTTGTCCAATGGCCACGCCTCAATG
>CANBUF010000222.1 GCA_947372575.1 Alcaligenaceae bacterium
TCAGTAAATCACGTCGATTTAGATTCATACTAGTCTCCAGGTAAATTGAAACGTCTTATAGTTTTGAAAGCAATTACCGTGCCACTCACCTGCTCCCGATCATAACGACGGTTCCGCTGAAAGTAAACAGCTTCTGACCAAAAGAATAACCAGAGCAATATTCACAAAAAATCGAATGAATAAATTGCAGCCCTGTACCATAATGATCCAACTTATCTCACCGAATTCATCCTCATGAAATGTGATCTCCTTCTCAAAAACGGCGTGGTCATTGACGGAACAGGTCATCCCAGCTATCGCGCAGATGTGGCAATCACCAACGGCAAAATCAGCGCCGTCGGTCTCGATTTGGAAGTCGAGGCAATGACTATGGTCGATGTTGCGGGCGCGTCCATTTCACCGGGCTTTATTGATGTGCATACCCATGATGACCGGCTGGTGCTAGCAGATCCTTCCATGCAACCCAAGGTCAGTCAGGGCGCAACCACCGTAATCACTGGCAATTGCGGTATCAGTCTTGCACCGCTTGGAGGCACCACACCGGTGCCTCCACTCAATTTAGTGGCAGACGAATCCAAGCAGCGTTACAGCTCATTTAAAGAATATTTTGAGGCGCTCGAAAAAACACCCTCCGCGATCAATGTGGCGTCTCTTGCAGGCCACACGACCTTACGCGCTGTCACAATGCAGGACTTGAATCGCCCTGCTAATGCAGGCGAAATCGCACAGATGCAAACACTCGTCCAAGAGGCGTTAGACGCTGGTGTTGTGGGAGTATCGACGGGCCTGTATTACGCTCCCGCCCAGGCGGCCACAGCCGAAGAGATCCAGGCCGTATTCGAACCATTGCGCGGCACCACAGCGGTCATCGCCTCGCACATCCGCAACGAAGCCGAACACATCATTGAAGCCCTGACCGAAGCAATGTCGATCGCTAACGTACTCGGCGTGCGCCAGGTGATCTCGCATCACAAGGTTAACGGACGCGCCAACCACGGACGCTCCGTCGAAACACTCGCACTCATTGACGAGGCGAGCACGCGTGGGGACGTGTGTATGGATTGCTATCCGTATGTAGCCTCCTCAACCGTATTACGACAAGACGCAGTCGAACAAGCCGCTCGCACGTTGATCGCGTGGTCAACCCCTCGACCCGAGACGGCTGGACGT
This sequence comes from Alcaligenaceae bacterium, assembly GCA_947372575.1. The sequence goes on from CANBUF010000222.1 coordinate 1,171, forward strand.
TATGTCGATGAACTACTCAAAGAGCAAACACTTGGATTGACCGAATACCTGGCTTCGTTGCAACCGGCAGGTGCAATTTATTTTTCAATGGATGAGGCCGACGTTGAGCGCATCATGGCGCATCCAGAGACCATGATCGGATCGGATGGTCTGCCACATGACACATTCCCACACCCTCGACTTTGGGGAGCGTTTCCTCGCGTCCTCGGTCATTACACGCGGGACCGTAAGATATTTTCTCTTGAGACAGCAATTTACAAAATGACAGGCATGCCTGCTAAAAAATTTGGCCTGAAAGATCGTGGCGTCATCGGTGTCGGCTATGCCGCAGATCTGGTGGTGTTTGATCCAGAGCAGATCCGAGACTGTGCCACCTTTGCTGACCCAATGCGTCCCGCTGCAGGCATTCAGCATGTCTATGTGAATGGTGTGTCGAGCTGGTGTGATGGCGCATCAACTGGTGCGCGTGCCGGACAAGTCCTGCGCCGTTCTTAAGCGCAATTCTTAAACGCTACATGTGCATGACAATGGAAAATGTAAAGTCGTGCCTCGATTCGATTCAACGTCATTGAATCCCATTCAATCCATTTTTTACAGGTGAATAAATTTCGCGATGGATGCCCAGATATTGAAAGGCGATGGAATCGCTCTCTACACTAACCCGCTTGCCAGTGATGCAAATGAGGACTACGGACAGTTCAGATCAACCATCCTGCACAAGCCCGGTTTTGATGCGGCATCAAATGAAATCTCTGGCTGGCCCGGTTATGCAAGCACCGAGTTACATGCACTGCCTGAACTCGCCAACGATCTCGGCATCGAAGCCCTTTACTACAAAGACGAAAGCACACGCTTTGGTTTAAAGAGTTTCAAAGCACTGGGCGGGGCATATGCCGTGTTTCGCCTGATTCAGAATGCCGTCGCGGCACAACACAATGGCCATCTGCCCTCGCCTCAGGAAGTTTTATCCGGCAAGTATGCTGACATCATTTCAGAGATGACTGTGACCTGCGCCACCGATGGCAATCATGGTCGCTCAGTCGCCTGGGGTGCGCAGCTCTTTGGTTGTCGTTGTGTCATTTACATTCATGCAACGGTCAGTGAAGGTCGTCGCGCAGCGATCGCCTTCTATGGTGCCGAGGTCATCCGCGTACAAGGCAACTACGACGACTCTGTTCACCACGCAGCAACGCAAGCAGCATTGAACAGTTGGACTGTTGTCTCAGATACCACTTACGAAGGCTATCGTGACATTCCGATTGATGTGATGCACGGCTATGGTGTCATGTCCCGAGAGATTGTGCACCAACTACAAAACACCCCTCCTACCCATGTGTTGGTGCAGGCTGGTGTGGGCGCGCTGGCCGCTTCGGTATGTGCGACGTTTTGGCTTGAGTGGAGCACAGCACGTCCGAGATTCATCATCATCGAACCCGAACGCGCAGATTGTTTTTTTCAAAGCGGACAGGTTGGACATCCCGTCATCGTCACGGGCGACCTGGACACGGTTATGGCGGGTCTAGCCTGCGGTGAGGTCTCTCCGGTTGCATGGGATATTTTGAAAACCGGTATCAACTACTACGCGACGATCGCTGACAAGCATGCGCTCGAAGCAATGCGGGTGTTTGCCAAGCCACTGGGCAACGACCCAAAGATCGTCTCGGGCGAAACGGGCAGCACGGGGCTTGGCTTGCTGCTGGCGGCACACGAAAACACCGCACTCTGTCAGGCACTGGGCTTGGGACCTGATTCGCGCGTGCTATTGATTGGTAGCGAGGGAGATACCGATCCCACGATATATCAAGAAGTCGTTGGAATGACTGCCCAGGAAGTGCTGGCATAAATGATTTTGGCTTGACTTATTCTCGCTTGAATTATGTTGGCTTGAATATTGCTTTCTTCAATGAAGGGCATAAATGATGCACGCGCCACTGATGCTTGTGTCGTTTTGCAAGCGTCATTGATACAGATTTGAAAGGGGTAAGGATGAAGGATATTGAGGTCACAACCCAACAACGTTCAATCAACGGACCCCGTTTATTGCAGCAACTACAAACTCTCGCCGAAGTCGGACGCACCCCAACCAATGCGTGCTGTCGACTTGCACTGACAGATGAAGACCGGCAAGGTAGAGATCTGGTGGTGAGCTGGATGAAAGCGCTCGGCATGACGGTGAGCGTCGATCCAATTGGGAACATCTTTGGTGCACGCGCGGGCTCACGCCCCGAACTCGCACCCGTCATGACAGGCTCGCATATTGATACTGTGCGCACGGGTGGTGCATATGACGGTAATTATGGCGTCCTAGCTGGCCTGGAGGTTGTCGCGACACTCAACGACGCACAACACATCACTGAACGCACACTCGTAGTGGGTGTCTTTACGAACGAAGAAGGCGCGCGCTTCGCCCCCGACATGCTGGGTTCACTTGTATATGTTGGCGGCATGGCACTTGATGATGCGCTCAACGTCAAAGCGACCGACGGCGCAGTGCTGGGCGAGGAGCTCAATCGAATTGGTTACAACGGCCAGACAGCACTTGGGATTCACAAACCACACGCCTTTATCGAACTCCATATCGAACAAGGTCCGCTACTCGACATAGAGGGCGTCAAGATCGGTGCTGTCGAAAATCTTCAAGGTATTTCATGGCAAGAGCTCACGATTGTGGGGCAGTCCAATCATGCAGGGACCACTCCCATGCGTCTGCGTCATGATGCGGGGTACGCTTGCAGCGCGGTCAGTACTTTTGTGCGCGAACTCACACGCACTATGGGTGGCAATCAGGTTGCAACAGTTGGACATGTGGTGTTGACGCCCAATTTAATCAATGTCATCGCCTCTCAGGCGACGCTCACGGTCGATCTGCGCAATACAGATGAATCACTATTGAAACAAGCCGAGCAGTCGCTCACAGATTTTCTAAAATCACTCGCAGAATCAGAGGGCGTGACGATCAACTCACGTCGCCTCGCTCGCTTTGAACCCGTAACGTTTGATCCTGGTCTGACGGATCGTATTGCTCATCACGCCAAACGGCTGGGTCTCTCGCACCGGCGCATGACCTCAGGTGCAGGACACGATGCGCAAATGCTGGCGCGCATCTGCCCGACCTCAATGATTTTTGTACCAAGCGTGGGAGGCATCAGCCACAATCCCGCCGAGCACACAGAAGCCGCTGATCTCATTGCGGGCGCCAATGTCCTGCTTGCCACACTCACAGAACTTGCCCACTAGGAGTCACGACTCATGACACGTATCGTCACCGTAGGCGCCGCACAACTCGGCCCCATTCAACGTGCGCACACCCGCAAAG
>CANBUF010000223.1 GCA_947372575.1 Alcaligenaceae bacterium
TAGCACGGACAGCCTGGCTGTCCTAGACGTTTCTATCCTGTGCACATACGAATCACTGTATATAATCACAGCATGAAACGACTTCAAGCGTATAAATTTGAGCTGATGCCTCATGGTCAACAGCAGCGCAATATGCGGCGCTTTGCAGGTGCTTGTCGCTTCGTCTTTAATAAATCATTGGCGTGGCAAAAAGAGCAGTACGCCTCTGATCAAACAATCAGATTCAGCTACACCGTCTTGGCAAACCTACTGCCGCTGTGCAAGCAAGCTCCGAATCTTGCCTGGCTGAAAGAATCCCCAAGTCAAGCCTTACAGCAAACGCTAAAAGACCTAGAGCGTGCCTATAAAAACTTTTTCTCTAAGCGTGCAGATTTCCCCCGCTTTAAGAAGAATGGTCATTAGTCCGATTTGATTTTCAGGGTTTTGACGAGCTGGCGATACTTTGCAATTTCGTCGTTAATAAAACCAGCAAAGGCCGCCGGCGTCGCGGGGCCTTCGGTCTGCAAGCCCTGCGCGTCCAGGGTCTTTTTAGTATTGGGATCGAGCATGGCGGTTTTGACGGCCTGATCAATCTTGGCAACCGTTTGCTCAGACATGCCTCTGGGACCCATCACCGCATACCAGTTGGTGACATCAAAACCTGTAATACCCACCTCGGTGAATGTTGGAACATTCGATAACTGCGGCAAACGCTGCGGGGTTGAAATCGCCAGCGCCTTGAGCTTGCCGGTACGGATTTGTTCGAGCACGGGAGGCAAGGTATCAAAGTTCATGGTGATCTGGCCCGCCAGCAAATCCACAATTGCCTGACCACTGCCTTTGTAGGGCACATGATTCAACGTCACACCCGCCTTATCGGCGAATAAGGCACCCGCGAGATGCTGTGTACTGCCAATCCCCGAAGATCCATAGGTTAATTCACCGGGCCTTGATTTCGCCAGCGCAATCAACTCAGCCACCGAATTCACAGGGAGTGCTGCGTTCACGACCAGCACATTGGGCACATAGCCCAGGTAGGTGATCGGCGTGAAATCCGTCGCAGGGTTGTAGGGCACATTCGTCAGCACAAAGGGCGAGATGGCATTCGAATTCGAGTGCCCCATCAGCAGGTTGTAGCCGTCGGGAGCCGATTTGGCGATCATATCGGCTGCGATGGTGCCGGCTGCGCCCGCCTTGGTTTCAACAATCACCGTCTGACCGAGGTTTTCTGTCATGCGTGCAGCCAGGGCGCGCCCCACAATATCGGTGCCACCTCCGGGCGCGAATCCTACAAGCAGATGCACTGCTTTATTTGGCCAGTCCTGCGCCTGGGCGCAGGCCGCCCCCGCACCCAGCACCAGGCACACACCGCCGCGCAATAAGCGCTTGCAAAAATCTTTGAACATAGTGTCTCCGTGAATGATTATTTTTTTTGTAAATACATTCTAACCATGGATAAAAGATCATGGCGGTTTTAAATGCATCGCACCCTGTTCACGGATATTTTGCGTCAGAAGCCTCCTGAATCGACTTTGCACCTAGATCGAGTGGCTGCGGGCACATTTTCTTGCCATCCCACTTCTGGCCGCACCAGCAGACGCCTTCCTGGTCAATGATGCATGTGCCTGAACCACAGCAACGTAAGTCGGTTTGATGGTCATCTTGCATGTCCGTCTCCTTGATCAAGTGAGGACTTTTGGGGGGATGTAGTAACAATTATTGCTATATGCGTTGGTAGGATACTAAAGCTTGTTGTATGATTTTTGAACAATTAAAATTTTTTATATATGAGACGACTATGTCAGATGTACAGCAAATTGATGCAATCATTGTAGGTGCTGGGTTTTCGGGCATGTACCAGCTCCTGAGCCTGCGCGATAAACTCGGTCTTTCAGTGAAAGTTCTTGAAGCGGCCGACGGCGTAGGCGGCACATGGTACTGGAATCGCTACCCCGGAGCCCGTTGCGACTCTGAAAGTCACTCATACATGTTTTATTTTTCGAAAGAGCTGGTTCACGAATGGGAATGGTCCGAGCGCTATCCTCAGCAGCCTGAAATTCTGCGCTATCTGAACTATGTAGCAGACAAATTCCAGTTGCGCCCTGACATCGCGCTCAATACCCGCATGTCCAAAGCGCGATATGACGAACACACCAGTCGCTGGCTGGTCACCACAGACAAGGGTGAGCAGTACAGTGCCAAATACCTGATTACAGCTGTAGGCTGTCTCTCGTCGGCAAACCTGCCCAAAGTCGAAGGCCTGAAGGACTTTACAGGTGAGTGGTATCACACGGGATTGTGGCCACACGCAGGCGTGGACTTCAAGGGTAAGCGGGTTGCTGTGATCGGCACCGGCTCCACCGGTATCCAGGCCATTCCCGTCATTGCGGCCGAGGCGGCACATGTCACGGTGTTTCAGCGCACACCAAACTACAGCCTGCCTGCACGGCACGCCCCCCTGACACCAGAGTTCAAGCAGTACGCCAAAGAACACGCTGACGATATTTATCAAGTCATGACCACCAACACCAATGGTCATCCTTTTTCGATTGCTGACCGCTCGGCCCTCGAGGTATCAGATGAGGAGCGTGAAGCGATCTTTGAAGAGCAATGGAAGATGGGCGGATTCCAGTTCCGCGCGGCCTTCAAAGATATCCTGAGCAGCCAGCAAGCCAATGACACGGCAGCAGAATTCATTCGTAAAAAAATCCGTGAAATCGTCAAAGACCCCGTCACGGCAGAATTGCTGTCGGATATTGATCACCCTTTTGCAGCCAAACGGCCGCCGATCGATGCAGACTATTTCGAAACCTACAATCGCGACAATGTCTCGCTCGTGAGCATTCGCCAGACACCGATTGAGCGCATCACCGCGACCGGCATCAAAACCACTGCACAGGAGTATGCGTTCGACACGATTGTGTTTGCCACGGGCTTTGATGCCATGACCGGATCGCTTGTCAAAATGGACATTACCGGACGCGAGCAACGTACGCTGAAAGACTACTGGCAAGCCGGTCCGCGCACCTATCTGGGCCTGCAAGTGCCTGGTTTTCCGAATATGTTCACGATTACCGGTCCAGGCAGCCCGTCTGTACTTTGCAATATGGTGCCAGCCATTGAGCAGCACGTCGACTGGATCACCGACTGCATTCGCCACATGCAACAACAAGGTCTGGAGCGTGTCGAAACCACCGAACACGCCAGCCAGTCCTGGCAGCAGGAGGTCGACCGGGCCGCTAACGCAACCCTGCTCCCCAAGGTCAAACACTCGTGGTATCTGGGCGCAAACATTCCAGGCAAGCCCCAGGTTTTCATGCCCTACGCGGGCGGTCTGGCGCATTACCGTGAGATCTGCAATCAGGCGGTTGCCCAGAACTACAAAGGGTTTGAGTTCAACAACTGAACCCCGGGGCGAGTCGCAGTACCCGGCGAGCCCTGACTTATTGCGCCATTCCCAGATGTGTACGAATGGCAACCTCCAGAGCAGAGATATCTGCTCTGGATAACACGCCGAGTTGATTCTTAAGACGTAACTTATCTGCTGCCATAATCTGGTCAGCCATTGCTTTTCCAGGTTTTCCTGCCACGGTGATATAAGCCTCACCTGGATACAACTTGTCGGTGTTGCTCGTAACCGGCACAACTACCACGCGTGAAAGATTACGATTAGCCGCATCATTGCTCATGATGACTGCTGGTCGTGTTTTATGGACTTCGCTTCCGAGTGCGGGATCAAACTCCACCCACCAGACTTCACCGCGTTTCACGACTCATATCCTGCGAAACGGTATGAATCCATTCAAGTGCATCGGTCTCACGCTCTGCGTCGGCCGCCATTGAACGATACCCGGCATCCAGTGCAGTATCCAACACATAGGGACGCACAATATCCTCAATAAACTGGCTGATACGTCTCTTGCCAATAATCTTGTATAGGCCATCGTAGACTTCTTCGTCCAGAGTGATTGTCATTCTCTTATGCATAGTTTTGACTTTGTGATCAGAAGCGTAATGAGAATTATAAGTGCATAGTGCATAGTGCATAACGTGTACTTTTAAAAAGAAATCGAATAGAAATGTCAAAAATAGGAATCTAAAAAAATATAAACAGATAAAACCAGCGAAAACTGTCGAAAACCGGATCGAATAGAGCCTGATTGAAATGCAAGATTACTGTATATTTATACAGTATATTATTATTTCAAAAAAGCCAATGCCCCACGATAAAACTGACACACCCACTCCCCTGCCAATACTCACCTGGCCGGTCGGGGTCATCGACGCCTGTGTGCGCGCGGGCTTCCCCTCGCCTGCCGAAGACCACATGGTCAAGCGCATCGACCTGATGGAACAACTGATCCAGCATCCACAAGCCACATTTTTACTGCGCATCCGTGGAGAATCCATGCGCGATGCGGGTATTTTTGACGGAGACGTGGTGCTGGTCGATCGCGCCATTACACCCGGCCACGGTCAGGTTGTCGTAGCCGTGATTGAT
>CANBUF010000224.1 GCA_947372575.1 Alcaligenaceae bacterium
CAGGGAGGCGGACTTGATCCATGCGCTGCGCTATCGACGCACATGTCTCTGGAAAGTGGTGCACGCGCACAGCGCGTATTTCTCCTTGGCTACGGCGCGAACGCAGAGGCAGCAAAGGACCTTGCAAGACACGCGGCATCGAAGACTGCCGAACAACGTTTGAGCGATGTGCACAGCAGCTGGGATCAATTGCTCAGTGCCACACAGGTAAGCACACCAGACCCACTCTTTGACGTTCTGGTCAACAGATGGTTGCTTTATCAGACTGTCTCATGCCGAATGTGGGCCAAAGCAGGTTTTTATCAAGCAGGTGGAGCCACCGGCTTTCGTGATCAGCTCCAGGACGCCCTGGCACTGAGCTGGGCCGCCCCCGAACTGCTGCGCACGCAAATTCTTATGTGTGCCGCCCATCAGTTTATCGAAGGCGATGTGATGCACTGGTGGCATGCGCCTGCTGGCACAGGTGTACGCACACACATTTCAGATGACTTATTGTGGCTGGCCTATGCGTGTTCGCATTACGTGCGCACGACCGGTGACCTCACCGTGCTTGAAGAGATCCTCCCATTTGTTGAAGGTATTGTGATTGCACCTGGCGCAGAGGATGCATACGCAACGCCTGTCACCAGCCACGAACACGCCACAGTATATGAACACGCCGCCCGTGCCATTGATTTAAGTTTGCGCACGGGCTCGCATGGACTGCCTTTGATCGGGAGCGGTGACTGGAACGATGGACTGAATCGCGTCGGACACGAGGGCCAGGGAGAGTCCGTTTGGTTGGGGTGGTTTTTATGTCAGGTAGTCGCCGACTTCGCACCACTGGCAAAGAGCCGTGGAGAAACGGCCAGAGCCGAGCGTTGGCTAAACGCAGCACAGGGTTGGCACAAGGCACTCGCCACAGAGGCGTGGGATGGGCAATGGTACAAACGCGCCTTCTTTGATCAAGGTCAAGCCTTTGGTTCCACAGACAACCCCCAGGCGCGCATCGACCTGGTTGCGCAAGTCTGGGCGGTACTCTCGAACGTCGCTCCGCCCGCACGGCAGGATCAGGCGCTCGCGGCCGTCGAACAGTTCCTGGTCGACCATGAGGCAGGCCTCATCAAATTACTGGATCCGCCCTTGAGCGATGCCCTTCCATCCGCAGGCTATATCCAGGCTTACCCACCAGGAGTCAGAGAAAACGGCGGCCAATACTCCCACGCGGCGGTCTGGGCGCTGATGGCCCAGGCTCAAACCCGCACCAGGTTACCCGCGAGCGCACAACAAGCCCGTGCAGATACCGTGTTTGAATACTTCACTTTCTTAAGTCCTGCCCATCGCGCAACACACCCGACGCGCGGGGCGCACTATGGACTGGAACCCTATGTCATGGCAGGTGACGTGTATAGCCACGCGCCTTACACCGGACGCGGAGGCTGGAGCTGGTACACGGGCTCTGCAGCATGGATGCATCGCGCGGCAATCGAGTCGATTTTGGGTTTACACCAGGAGGCTGCAACCTTGAGTTTGACACCCTGCCTGCCTGCGCACTGGGCTCAGGCTGAGTTAACACTCAGACGTGGTGATCAAACGATCCACTTTGTGCTGTTGCGTCTCTCAGACCAGCAGACGCATGCCGCCTGTAAAAAATGGAATGCATCCCTGTTGCGGGCCGGTCAAGCGCTCGCATGGCATGACCTGCCTGCGGACAGTTGCTTTGTCATTGCGCTTGAGCAGGTCGACGTGCCCCTCCTCGGAACCGCCACCGCACCTGCGACATCAAGCGCAGCGCCTGATCCTGACTCGTTAAACGCCGCCAGTAAAGCCGCACTGGCGCCAGGCCTCAAACACCATAACAGCCACGGCATTCGAAAGGTTTAGACTGCGTTGTGCAGGCAACATGGGCAGCCGCAGCCGTTGGCCTGGTCCAAACAGCGCCAATTGCTCGGCTGACAGCCCTGCCGTCTCGCGCCCAAAGACAAAGACATCGCCTGGCTCAAAGCGCATTTCACCAATCAGGGCACTGCCTTTGGTGGTCACAGCAAACCTGCGTTCAGGGTGAGACTCCGTCGCGGCGAGCGCGAGCTCAAGACTGTCGTGGACACGCACGGGCTGCCACTCGTGATAATCCAGGCCCGCGCGCCGCAGGCGGGTATCGTCGATTTCAAAACCCAATGGACGGACCAGATGCAAATGCGCACCCGTGTTGGCACACAAGCGGATCACATTGCCGGTGTTTGGGGGGATTTCAGGCTGAACAAGGATGACATGGAACATGCCCTCTATTTTGCCAGAACCCCAGCGGTTCTGATGCGGCTCCCGGAGAAGGTCTCTCAGCGAGGCATCGTGTCATGTCGTGTTAAGTCCTGATACGTCACGCTGTGTCAGATCAGGTCTGGTCACCAGAAGTTAAACGCAGCGCCCGTGCGCCCACGAGCGCCACCACGCCGCGTGCGCCTGCCTGCCTCAGCACCCTGGCAGCTTCATGCAGGGTACTTCCGGTCGTCATGACATCATCGACCAGACCGATCCAGAGCTCAGGAATTCTGAGATCACACGCATACAGGCCTTTTACGCTCTGCCTGCGGTCGACAGACCCCAGCATCTTTTGAACAGAGCCCTCACGGGTGCGCCTGAGCCAGGACTGTCGCAAGGGTATATCCATGCTGCGGCTCAATTCACGGGCGATTTCAGCTGCGGGATTAAAGCCACGCCTGCGAATGGACGCGATACCCGCCGGAATAGGCACCAAAGCCTGCAACGCAGGGAGTGCGGGAGTCAGTTGCTGTACTTTTTGACGCAGCAACTCTGCAAAAAGACGCGCATGCGTCAGCTGGCCACGTTCTTTAAGCCGGCGCATGAGCATGTCACCAGGATAGGCAAAGGCCATCGCGGCGATCATCCGGGCATAGGCGGGAGGCCTGCCCCTGCAAACCGCGCAGCAGGGCACAGCCAGCGCGCTGCAGGCTCCGCACTGCTCACAGCAGGTCCGCTCATGCAAGACACGCCGCAGGTCCTCCTGGCAGCCACGGCAGAGCGCTGCGCCGCGAGCAGATAAACCGCATAAGGGACATGCGCCGGGCAATACACGCCGGATCAGGTTCAGGATAGAGTACATTTTGATTTCTCCTTCGTGCGCAGTATGAATGCCCCGCTCGCACTCACCGATCCACCGTGACCCAAATGTCTACCCTCACTACACTGCCAATCAGTACGCAACACGTCCAACAACAATTTAACCGTCGTGGGGATTTATCCAGCGCTCAGTTCCTGTATGGCGAAGTCGCGCGCAGAATGAACGAAAGACTGCGCCTCGTTCGACTCTCCCCTCAGCGTATGCTGGATGCTGGATGCGGCGCAGGGCATCAGTTTGAACTGCTCCACGAACGTTATCCGCAAGCTGAATATATCGGACAGGATCTGAACGCAGGCTTGCTCACCCTCGCGCGCAAGCGGGTTCAACCGTTCTTTGGTGCGCCCTGGCAACAATGGCTCAGAAAAATCCGTGGACTTACGCCACGCACGCAATGGCTGACAAAGGACTTATCGCATACAGACCTGGCGCCCGAATCACTCGATCTGGTGTGGTCTAACCTGGCACTGCACTGGCACCCCGCGCCACATGAGGTTTTGCAGGAATGGGGGCGCATACTCAAGCTCAATGGCCTGGTGTTTTTTTCATGCTTTGGGCCTGCCACCATGCTGGAGCTTCGCACCGCCTTGAGTGCGGCAGGGCTTCAGACCGCTACCCCAAGTTTTGTCGATATGCATGATTTTGGTGATTTACTGATTGAAAAGGGCTTCGCAGACCCGGTGATGGATCAGGAAGTCCTCACGCTGACCTATCAGACCGCTGAAAAACTGCTCGAAGATGTCCACGCGCTCGGCGGCAACCCTGCGCTTGGCCGGCGCGCAGGCCTGGTCGGGCGAGCTTGGCGTGCAAAACTACTGGCTGCCCTCGAAGCGCAGCGTCATGCCGACGGCACGATTCATCTCACAATCGAAGTTGCTTATGGTCACGCCTGGCGAACCGGGACGTTACGCACACAGCCGGGCGAAACACGCATCAGCGTCAGCGCGATCCAGCGCAAACCTGCCGGACCCGCGTGACGCTCAGCTGGATTACATGAAGGCCGAATAGGCCTTCATGCCCATGTACGCAGCCAACCCAAACAGCAGGAACGCAAAAATCCGCTTTAGTGTTTTAACTGGCAATTTATGCGCTGCACGTGCGCCCATGGGTGCGGTAAAAACACTGAACATCACCAGCACCACCAGGGCAGGCCAGTAAATAAAACCAATCATGTGCGGTGGTAAATCGGTCTGACTCATCCCGGACCAGACATAACCAATCGTATTGGCTAACGCAATCGGAAAGCCCAGCGCGGCAGATGTGGCGACGGCCTGATGCAAGGGCACATTACACCAGAGCATGAAAGGAACCGACACAAAACCACCACCAGCACCTACCAGTCCAGACAA
>CANBUF010000225.1 GCA_947372575.1 Alcaligenaceae bacterium
AATCGGACCTGAATTGGCCCAGATTGCAAACGGCATGTCAAAACTTGGCTGGAAAAAGCCAATGATCGGCAGCTGGACACTTTCGATGGCAAACTTCATCGACACCGCCGGCAAGAACGGCGATGGCGCAACGATGCCGCAAACTTTCATTCAGGATGCCAGCACCCCCAAGCGCAAGGAGTTCATTGCTGCGTACATTAAGGAATTCAAACCCAAAAAAGACCGCATCGATTCACCTGTATCCGCTGCACAGGGTTATGACTCAATTTTCCTGTTAGCTGCCGCAATGAAACAAGCCGGAACAACCGATGGCCCTAAAGTTCGCGAGGCACTCGAGAACCTCACTGCCAAGGTCGACGGCATCGTAACGGTGTACGACAAGCCATTTAGTAAGACGGATCATGAAGCCATTACTTCAAACATTCCTTTGATGGGTGAAGTCAAAGCGGGTCGCGTCGGATATGCAAACCCTGATGATGCAAAAACTGCAGGTCAAGTTCGTGTAAAAGCACAATAAAAGTTTGACGGGCATGATCTGCCCCACTGATACGCCGCGCTGAAATGCGCGGCGTTTTTAATATAAAAGTTCGCGCACCGTTTCATTCATTGTTTTTATCCTTGGGCCTTCCTATGGAAATCCTTCTCCAACTTGTTTTTAGCGGCATCTCTCTGGGGATGATTTACGCAGTCATTGCGTTTGGTTATCAATTGACCTTTGCGACTTCAGGAACGCTGAATTTCGGCCAGGGCGAAGCCCTGATGCTCGGGGCACTTGTCGGCCTGACGCTAGCCGATACCCTCGGTATCAATTACTGGCTCATGATTCCGGTTGTCTGTGTTTTTGGTGCGATTCAAGGCGGCTTGGTCGAGTTGATTGGCGTGCGCCCAGCGATCAAGATCAAATCCGAATTCGGCTGGATTATGTCCACTATTGCGCTCGGCATTATTTTCAAAAATGTTGCCGAAAACATCTGGGGTCGAGACGATATGCGTTTCCCCTCCCCCATTGATGATGAACCAATCAAAATCCTGGGAGCCAATGTCCTACCTATGGAATTGGTCGTCATTGGTGGTGCGCTGGCGATGATGTTGCTGGTCGAGCTTTTTAATCGTAAAAGTATTTATGGCAAAGCAGTTGTTGCAACGGCAAACGACCGTGATGCGGCAGGCTTGATGGGAATTAACACAGGGTTGGTCATCACTTTTTCTTATGCCTTGTCCTCGCTTACCGCTGCATTCGCAGGCGTACTGGTCGCGCCCTTGACACTGACAGGCGCAACCATGGGTGCTGCACTGGGTTTGAAAGCCTTTGCTGTTGCAATTATTGGCGGTCTCTCCAGCGGCATGGGCATTATCGTCGGCGGGCTGATTCTCGGAATCGCCGAGACAACGACGGGCTTTTATCTTTCGACTGGTTACAAAGATGTACCCGGTCTGATTCTGTTGCTGCTCGTCTTAGCGATCAAACCTGCGGGTCTGTTCGGTAAATCTGCAATCAAGAAGGTCTGATTTCATGAAAATTAAACAAGTATTGCTGATTGCAGCGATTGTCGCGCTCTTCGGTTTTCCGCTCATCATCGACAACCCATACTATATTCACCTGGTTGAAACGATCCTGATCTATGCCGTTCTGCTCTTTGGACTGGATATTGTCGTGGGGTATACCGGACAGGTTTCCCTCGGTCACGCGGGTCTCTTTGGTATTGGCTCTTATGTAGCCGGCGTTCTGTTCATGAAGCTGGGTATGCCCATATGGGTGACCATTCCTGCTGCGATCACCATCACAGCACTCTTTGGTGGGTTACTCGCCTTACCCGCGCTTAAAGTCATTGGCCCTTACCTTGCCATGGTGACACTGGCCTTTGGCACCATCATTCAGATTCTCATCAATGAAATGAGTTTCCTGACAGAAGGACCTGTCGGCATCAAAATTCCTAAACCCTCAATTTTTGGAACTGTTGCGACTGAAGACCAGTACTACTGGATCGTCTGCGTACTGATGCTGTTGAGTTTGCTGGTGGTCCATCGCATCATGAAGTCCCACCTGGGCCGTGCCTTCGAAGCCTTGCGCGACAGCCCTGTCGCCTGCGATTGCATGGGGGTATCGGTCTACCGCTACAAAGTCTATGCCTTCGTCATCAGCGCAGGCTTTGCGGGCCTGGCTGGTTGCATGTATGCCTATTCCGAACAATATATTTCCCCAAACACCTACGTTATTGAATTGAGCATCCTATTTTTGCTAGCTGTCATTATGGGTGGCCGTAAATCACGCATCGGTGCAATTCTGGGTTCGTTCATTATTGTGATGCTGCCCAAACTACTGGATGACATTGTCTTGTTCCGGATGGTCGCAGTCGTATTAGCCGTCCTGTTTATTATTTTGTCTTTAGTCTCGCTCAGTAAAAAACTGACTACTGTACGCAAAGTCAGCATCCCGCTTGCCGGCATCGTAGGACTCGCCGCATTCTCCTTCTGGCTTGAGAACATTACTGATTGGCGGCTGACGATTTTCGGCTTCATGATTTTGCTGGTTGTGTATTACCTCCAGGACGGCATCGTCGGTTTTGTTCGCAATTACTATGCTGCGTTGACCGGAAAATCTGCCCAAGCTGCTCGTGATGCGCAAGCGTTGCTCCAAATCAAACCCTCTGGCAAAGATGTCATTCACGCGGCTTCGGACACGACCAAAGGCGGCACACTCCTGAGCGTCAAATCGGTCCTCATGCAGTTTGGTGGCCTCAAAGCACTCAACAATGTTGACCTCACCATCGAGCGCGGCACCATTCACGGCCTGATTGGTCCAAATGGCTCGGGTAAAAGTACGATGATGAACGTGCTGACCGGTATCTACGTCCCGACTGCGGGTGATGTGGTGTACTCAAGTAATAGTGTGGTTGGAAAAACCTCCTCTGAAATTGCCTTGTCAGGCATTGCACGTACGTTCCAGAACGTCCAGCTCTTTGGAGAAATGACCGCGCTGGAAAACATCCTGGTCGGCTTGCACCATACCTTCCATTCAAGCCTGCTGGATGTGTCGCTACATCTACCCAAATACACCAACGAAGAGTCTGCTGCACGCGGGCGTGCGATGGGTCTGCTTCAGTTTGTAGGCCTGGAGTCACTTGCGAATGAGGAGGCGCGTAACCTGCCATATGGCAAGCAGCGCGTACTTGAAATCGCACGCGCACTCGCGCTCGATCCGAACTTGCTTCTGCTCGACGAACCGGCTGCAGGTCTGACTGCACCGGACATCAAAGATTTGCTCGTGATTATTCAAAAGATTCGCGAACATGGGATCACGATTATTTTGATCGAACATCACATGGATGTTGTGATGGCGGCTTGCGATAAAGTTTCAGTGCTCGACTTTGGCCAAAAAATCGCCGAAGGCAAACCCGCTGAAGTCCAGGCCGATGAAAAAGTGATTGAAGCCTATCTGGGCGGCCAATCCGCTTAATTTGCAGAGAAGATCAGGAAAATACATGTTAGCGATCAATAATCTCGAAGCCGGCTATGGCAAGGTCAAAGTCCTGCATGGCATCAGCATTCAGGTACCTAAAGGCCAGGTAGTCACGTTGATTGGTTCCAACGGCGCCGGCAAGACTACAACCATGCGTGCCGTCACCGGCATGATTAAACCTACAGCTGGCGAAATCAAACTCGGCACCACAAGCATCGAAGGCTTTGACTCGTATCAAATCGCGCGTCTCGGACTGGCCCACTCGCCCGAAGGCCGTCGTGTCTTTTCAACAATGACGGTGACCGACAATCTGATTTTAGGAGCTTATCCGCGCTTGACACGCAGCCGCCCCAAAGGTGATATCAAAGGCGACCTAGACCGTGCGCTTGAGCTTTTTCCGAGACTGAAAGAGCGTCGGAACCAGCTGGCAGGAACACTCTCCGGCGGAGAACAGCAAATGCTGGCGATGGCGCGAGCCATCATGCTGAATCCTGAAATCATTTTGCTCGATGAGCCCTCAATGGGACTGGCACCGATTCTGGTAGACGAAGTATTCAGAATCATTGCACGCCTGAAATCCGAAGGCATCACCATGTTGCTGGTTGAGCAGTTCGCGGCTGCCGCACTCAATGTCGCGGACTATGGCTATGTACTCGAAAATGGTCGCATCACGGCGCATGGTCCAGCGGACAAACTCAAAAACGACCCTGCCGTGAAAGCTGCTTATCTGGGGGGCAGCCACTAATCAGCAGGATCGGATTGCGCATATTTCTGCATATTTTGAGCACATTTGCGCTTATTTGTGCTTATTTTTGCTCGTGTTGCTGGTCGTGCGCGTGATCATGCGTATGTTCGTGCTCGTCCAGCACCAAATGCGCCATTCCCTTTTCAGTAGCCAGACCAATTTTGGCGCCAATCGGTAAGGTTGCTTTCATCGCGGTATGACCGAAAGGCAACCCTGTAATAACCGGAATGCCAACGGTCTTGCG
>CANBUF010000226.1 GCA_947372575.1 Alcaligenaceae bacterium
GGTGGGAATGGTGCCGCACCGCCACCAGGATGGGATCGCGGATTTGAGTTTTCAGGAGCAGGTGGTGGCGCAGGCGATGCAGATTTTCAGGACTTCCTGAATGGGATGTTCAGGCAGGCTGCACGCAAACGCCAGGGTTTTGCGGATGGACAGCGCGGTCACGATACGGGTGGCTATGCGTCAAACGCATCTGCTGCGGGTCAAACCTTCAGGATGCGTGGCGAGGATCACCATGCCGAGATTGAGATCTCGATAGCCGACAGTGTGACAGGTGTGACGCGCGAGTTGAGTCTGCGTTCGGTGCAGCTCGATGCGCAGGGGCGTCCTTTCATGGGAACGCGTACCCTCAGCGTCAAAATTCCAACAGGTATTCGCGAAGGCCAGATGATTCGTCTGGCAGGACAGGGAATGCCAGGAGAGGGCGGTGGCGAGGCGGGTGATCTGTTTCTGACCGTCAAGTTTGCACCACACCCGGTATTCCAGGCTGAGGGCCGTGATTTGAGAATGCAATTACCAATCACGCCCTGGGAAGCTGCGCTGGGCGGTAAAGTCAATGCACCAACCTTGCAGGGCGAGGTAGAAGTCAACATTCCTGCTGGCAGCAAACAGGGCAGCAAGTTGCGCTTGCGCGGCAAGGGCTTGCCCGGTGACCCCGCAGGGGATTTGTATCTGACGCTCGATATTGTCTGGCCACCAGCCGATAACGACGCGACCCGTGCAGCCTATCAACAACTTGCGAGTGCGGCGCCTTTTAATCCTCGCCGCCACCTGGGAGTGCAGTCATGAGTACAGTCACCGTTTGTACCGCTTTAATGGTCGATCATGAGGCACCTGTCACGATTCAGGAGCTTGCACGGTTTTGTGAGCAACAGACTGACTGGGTGATCATGCTGGTCAATCAGGGCGTAGTGCCTGCGGCTCAAGACCAGGCGCCTGAGCAGTGGGTCTTTACGAGTGTTGCTGTCACACGTGCCCGTAAAGTCGCGCGTCTACAACAGGATTTTGAAGTCAATCTCGACGCTGCAGCCCTCATGGTGGATTTAATGGATGAAGTCCATCATTTACGTAGCCGACTGTCAGCCTTCAGATAGCTTATTATTTTTTGCTATAAACAAATTACCTAACGATCATTCCGGATATATGGGAATTGGCCTAAACTGCCACTCCCTGTCCGCGACGCGGACATTTGAATCTGATTGATTGCAGGCACCTTTTATTGCGTGCCGACTGGATTTTATGAATGCCCGGCTCCCAGTTTCTACATCCTCTGTGCTCCAAGCTCAAGGCTTACGGCTGCAATATGGGGATGCAGCACCACTAATCGAAGGTCTGGACATACAGGTCGCCCCGGGCGAAATCGTTGCCATCCTGGGGCCAAGCGGCATCGGTAAGTCCAGTTTGTTGCGTATTCTTGCAGGTCTCCAAAAGGCTTCTGCGGGTGTCGTTCTGGTCGATGGTGAGCCAATCGATGGGACGCATCCACGTGTGGCCATGGCTTTCCAGGATCCCAGTTTGCTACCTTGGCTGACGCTCGAAAAGAACGTGGCGTTTGGTCTGGATTTTCGTCATCAACCAAAGCTGACTTCTGCAGAGCGAGCCTTGCGCGTGACTGCAGCGATCCAAGAGGTTGGACTTGAACACGCGCGCTTGCGTATGCCAGCGGAATTATCTGGCGGGATGGCCCAACGCTGCGCTCTTGCCCGATGCATCGCTCGACAGCCTGAGGTGATTCTGCTCGACGAACCTTTTGGCGCCCTGGACGAGGTCACGCGTGCGTCCATGCAGAGACTCTTGCTTAAATTACGTGCGGATCTGGGAACTGCCGCGGTCCTGATCACGCACGACATCGATGAAGCCTTACAGGTGGCAGATCGGGTTGTGCTGCTTGGCGGCGCGCCCGCGCATGTCATTGGTGAATGGCGTATTGCATTTAGTCAGCCACGCGATGATCTGGTCGAAGAGCTCGGACAGTTGCGCATCGACATCTTGCGTACGCTGCATCGGGCTTTGCATCCACAGACCGTCAGGTCTTAAACACATCCGGCTCAACACCTCCGAATCTGAACAAAGGAAAGTATCCATGTGTCTTGAACATGTATCGCGTCGTGAGATGCTTAAGCTGGCCAGCCTGCTGACGGTGGCTGGCGCCGCGCCACTCCTCTCCGCCTTTAACGCTCAGGCACAAGGTCAGGCCGACGGACCGGTTCGAATCGGCTATTTGCCGATCACTGATGCTGCGCCTTTACTGGTCGCACATAACAATGGTTACTTTAAGGATGCGGGGCTGGAGGTCGAAAAACCGACCATGCTGCGCAGCTGGGCACAATTGATTGAGGCGTTTATTTCTGGACAGGTGAATGTTGTCCATCTATTGTCCCCCATGACGGTCTGGGCACGGTTTGGCAGTAATGTGCCAGCCAAAGTCGTCGCCTGGAATCATGTAGATGGTTCTGCCGTCACCGTATCCCCGGATATCAATGATCTGAAGGACCTGGGTGGCAAGACGGTTGCGATTCCTTTCTGGTACTCCATTCATAACGTCGTATTGCAGGCAATGTTGCGTGATGCAGGCTTGACGCCAGTCTCGAGCAAACAAGGTAAACCTGCAGCGAATGAAGTCAATCTTGTGGTGATGGCTCCGGCGGATATGCCGCCTGCGCTGGCCGCACGCAATATCGCAGGCTACATCGTGGCCGAGCCGTTTAATGCAGTGGCCGAAACCATGGGCATTGGTAAGGTGCTGCGCTTTACGGGTGATGTCTGGAAAAATCATGCCTGCTGCACGGTATTCATGCATGAGCGTGACCTAGAGCAGCGTCCTGAATGGTCACAAAAAGTGGTCGATGCGATTGTGCGTGCACAACTCTGGATTCGTGACCATCGCGCAGAAACCGCCCAGTTGCTCTCAAAAGAAGGCGCCAATCATTACACCCCACATGGCTTACCTGCGCTGACTAAGGTGCTTGCACCACCAACTTCCGATACTGAGACGTATCTGGCTTCACGCGCCATCCGTCATCCGCAGTGGCAGGAAAAACGGATTGATTTCCAGCCATATCCCTATCCCAGTTATACCGAGGAGCTAGTCGCGCGACTCAAGGACACTCTGATCGAAGCGGATCGTGGTTTCTTGGCGAATCTCGATGGCAAAACAGCCGCCGCGCAGTTGGTCGATGACCGCTTTGTCAAACGCGCGATCGAAGCCTCGGGTGGCATGGCAAAGTTTGGTCAACCACCAGGCTATGGCCGCAAGGAAATCATCGAACTTTCATGAATGTGAATCCATTGATGCGGCACGCCGCAGGGCGTGCACTATTGGGGTTGGCAGGAATGATGGTGCTGCTGGCGTGCTGGTGGCTCCTGACGGTGCCGTTTACTGAGCCCGGCGGTATGGGGCAGCGGTTTGCGCCGGGACCTTCCTTGTCAACCTTAGCGACTCTGTTGCAAGGGTCTGAAATCTGGCTGCATATCTCCGTGAGTCTGCAGCGTGTGGCGATTGGCTTAGGTTTGGCTTTGCTGGTTGGGGTGCCGCTTGGTTTGTTGCTGGGTGCCTCAGAGAGCATGAATGCCAGTCTTTCGCCTGCCTTTCAGTTTTTGCGCATGATTTCGCCACTTTCCTGGATGCCGATTGCCGTGATGGCCTTTGGGGTGGGCGATAAACCGGTTTATTTCCTGTTGGCATTTGCTGCGGTCTGGCCGATTATGCTCAACACCCTCGCTGGTGTCAGGCAGCTGGACGGTCGTTGGTTACAGCTTGCGAAAAGTCTTTCTGCCACACGCTGGGAAACCCTCAAGGGCGTGATTATTCCGGGTATCCTCGGTCATATTCTGACGGGTACCAGGCTGGCAATCGGTATTGTCTGGATTGTCCTGGTGCCTTGCGAAATGCTCGGCGTGTCGGCAGGCCTGGGCTACTTTATTCTCGATACGCGTGATCGTCTGGCTTATCACGAGCTGATGGCAACCGTGGTGTTAATCGGTCTGCTGGGGTTTCTGCTCGATACCGCCTTCAGGGAACTCTATCGTCTCTGGAGTAAAAGCAACTAGATCGCCCCTGGAGTAGAAGCAACAACCCGCCCCAAGAGCAAAAAAACTAGATCACCTCTAAAGTTAAAGCAAATAGTAGGATCAGAGTTTTTACATTAATGTACGAAGCGAGAAGCTGCCCAGAACAGTCCCGCAGAAAGCAGCATGGAGGCGGGCAATGTCAGGACCCAGGCCAGCATAATGGTGCGAATCGTGTTGTGGTGCAGTCCGCTGCGGTTGGCAACCATGGTGCCTGCAACGCCTGACGAAAGTACGTGGGTGGTCGAGACAGGCAGACTATAGATATTCGCCAGGCCAATCGACAGTACTGCCGTGACCTGTGCTGCCATCCCTTGTGCGTAGGTCATACCGGATTTACCGATTTTTTCGCCAACCGTTCTGACCAC
>CANBUF010000227.1 GCA_947372575.1 Alcaligenaceae bacterium
GATGGTGTGATTTACAACGTTGAGATGATCAAAGAAAAGCTGGGCGACACGATTGATACTTTGCACTTTGATGAAGCCTGGTTGCCGCACGCGGCCTTCCACGAGTTCTATCAGGACATGCATGCGATCGGACCTAATCGTCCCCGCAGCTCCAAGTCGATGGTGTTTGCGACGCACTCCACCCATAAATTGCTCGCCGGGATCTCGCAAGCCTCGCAGATTATTGTGCAGGAGCCCGAAACCCGTAAGCTAGATCGGAATATTTTTAACGAAGCATATCTGATGCATACGTCGACCTCACCGCAGTACGCCATTATTGCCTCATGCGACGTGGCGGCTGCAATGATGGAGGCGCCTGGCGGCACGGCACTCGTTGAAGAAAGTATTCGCGAAGCGCTTGATTTCCGTCGCGCCATGCGCAAGGTTGACCTTGAGTACGGCGATGATGACTGGTGGTTTTCGGTCTGGGGCCCTGACCACCTGGTGAACCAGGGGGTGGGGCAACAGTCAGACTGGATGTTGAAATCCAATGATCACTGGCACGGCTTTGGTGATCTGGCCGAAGGCTTCAATATGCTGGATCCGATCAAGGCAACGATCGTCACGCCAGGTCTGGATATGTCGGGCAGTTTTGATGATACGGGTGTGCCTGCGGCACTGGTCTCAAAATTCCTCACAGAGCACGGTGTGGTAGTCGAAAAAACAGGCCTGTATTCGTTCTTTATTATGTTCACGATCGGCATCACTAAAGGCCGCTGGAACACACTGCTCACGTCTTTGCAGCAGTTTAAAGACGACTACGATCGCAATCTGCCGCTGTGGCGCATCTTGCCTGATTTTTGCAAAGTGCACCGCCGCTACGAAAAAATGGGCCTCAAAGATCTCTGCCAGATGATTCATGCAGAATATCGCAAGCATGACGTGGCACGCTTAACGACAGAGATGTACCTGAGCGATATGGTGCCGGCGCTCAAACCCTCGGACGCGTTTGCCAGAATGGCGCACCGTGAAGTTGAGCGCGTCTCGATTGATCAGCTCGAAGGCCGCGTGACAGGTGTGTTGCTGACGCCTTATCCACCAGGTATTCCGCTGTTAATTCCAGGTGAACGGTTCAATAAAACGATTGTTCAGTATTTGCAGTTCGCACGCGAATTTAACGAAAAGTTTCCTGGCTTTGAAACCTATATCCATGGACTGGCTGATGAGATTACGCCAGATGGTGAAAAGCGTTACTACGTCGATTGTCTGATCGAAGACTGATGGCAGGCATGCGCGCGCGGTACTTGCTCCGCCAATCGGAAAGACATCATGCAACAGTTTGATGTTGCGGTGATTGGCGCAGGTGCCGCCGGCATGATGTGTGCCGCGGTCGCAGCACAACGCGGACGTCGGGTCGTCCTGATTGATCATGCCAAACAACTGGCCGAAAAAATCAGGATTTCTGGCGGAGGGCGCTGCAATTTTACCAATCGGCGCGTTACCACCGAACACTTCATCTCAGCCAATTCGCACTTTGCAAAATCGGCTCTGGCAGGCTATACCCCCGATGACTTTATCGCTCTGGTCAATCGCTACGGCATTGCCTGGCACGAAAAGCATCGTGGCCAACTGTTCTGTGACCACAGTAGCGAAGAGATCATCCAGATGCTGCGTGCCGAGTGTGAGGCAGGCGGCGTGCAGTGGCGCATGCCTTGCACGGTAGAGACTATTTCACGCCTCGATGACGCGAGCGATGATCGATTCAGACTGGAGACCAGTCAGGGGCCGCTGCAGGTGCAAAGCGTTGTGATTGCGACAGGTGGTTTGGCGATCCCGCAATTGGGTGCGACAGATTATGGCCTCAAAATTGCGCGCCAGTTTGGGCTGAAGGTCGTCGAACCCAGGCCAGCACTGGTGCCCCTGACTTTTGACGGGCAGGCCTGGGAGGATTTTGTGGACCTGGCCGGTGTAGCGATCGAGGCCGATGTCTCGACGGGGCAGGGTCGCGCTTCGCAATCATTTCTCGAAGATGTTTTGTTTACCCACCGTGGCTTGTCAGGCCCGGGTATTTTGCAGATATCGAGTTACTGGCAGCCAGGGCAGGCGATCTCGCTTGATCTCGCGCCTGGTCAGTCGATGTCTGACCAGTTATTGGAAGCCAAGGCAGGTAGCCGCCAGCAACTCGGGAACTTGCTCGGGACGCTCTGGCCCAAACGTCTGGCTGAGCGCTGGCTGGGCGACGATGCCGCCCGGCGAATTGCGGACGTACCTGATCGCTATCTGGTCGAGCTGGGTCAACGCATTCATGCCTGGACAATCACCCCGAATGGAACGGCTGGTTATAAAAAGGCTGAAGTGATGCGCGGTGGTGTGGATACCAAAGGACTTGACCAGCGCAGCATGCAAGCGCTCGCGGTTCCTGGGTTGCATTTCATCGGTGAGACGGTCGACGTGACTGGCTGGCTGGGTGGCTACAACTTCCAGTGGGCCTGGTCCTCTGGCGTGGCGTGCGGACGCAGCCTTTAATCAACCTGAACGGCCCACTGTGGCACAGCTGATTCAGTTGTAACAATTCCGTATTTCGGGGTATGCTCCTTTTGCTGTGACCGCATGTTGCGGGAGAGAGCAAACGCACTCAAGTTTGCCGCCGAAGGCGCAATTCGCCCAGAATCGCTCAGGCCCCCCATACCGCAATGCGCACTGACCAGATGCTCAACGTATCTGATTGGCACAACACTCTGGAGAGACTCGCACGGCTGTAATCAGCCAGAGCGAGCGCCGAAGGTGCACACCCGACTCGTTGCGGGGCAACTCTCAGGCAAAAGGACAGAGGGGCGGATTGATTGTTCAAACGCATACGCCTTGGGCGTTGTGGTGTTGTTCAACCCGCCTTTCTATTTTCTTTGCCGGAGCTTGTCGCATGTCTGTTGACTTAAAACGTACCCCACTTGCTGCTGTTCACGTCGCGGCAGGTGCGCGCATGGTCGATTTCGGTGGATGGGACATGCCCGTCAACTACGGTTCGCAAATCGAAGAACACCATGCCGTGCGTCGTGATTCAGGAATCTTTGATGTATCGCACATGCTCAATGTGGACGTGTCTGGTGCGGATGCGACGGCATACCTGCGCCAGCTTGTTGCCAACGATGTTGCGCGTCTGACGCAACCAGGCCGTGCGTTGTATTCCTGCATGCTCAATCCGCAGGGTGGGGTCATTGACGATTTGATCGTGTATTTTTTTACACCAACTCAATGGCGGTTGGTGGTCAATGCCGGCACCGCAGACAAGGATATCGCCTGGATGCAGCGCGTCGCCGCTGCAGGTCACTTCGCGGTGTCGATTGCCCCGCGCCGTGATCTGGCTATGGTCGCGGTCCAGGGTCCCGAAGCGCGCGCCAAAGTGTGGGCTGCACGTCCGGCCTGGCGCGCAGCGACCGAGGCGCTGGTTCCTTTTTCAGCCGTATCACTGCCCGATGCGATGGTTGCCCGTACGGGTTATACCGGCGAGGACGGGTTTGAGATTGTCGTGCCCGCTGAGCAAGTAGAAACACTCTGGAATGACCTGGTTGCACAACACATCCATCCTTGCGGGCTCGGTGCTCGCGATACCTTGCGTCTTGAGGCAGGCATGAATCTGTATGGGCAGGATATGGATGAGTTGATTCATCCTGATCAGGCAGGGCTGACCTGGACCGTCTCACTCAAAGACGCAGACCGTGCATTCATCGGCCGTGAGGCGCTCGAAAAGTTCGCAGATCCCCGCACTTTTATCGGACTCAAGCTGCTCGAGCGTGGCGTGATGCGTGCCCACATGGTGGTGCGCACCGCCCAAGGACTCGGCGAGGTCACGAGCGGTACGATGTCACCTACGCTCGGTTATTCGATCGGCTTTGCCCGGCTCCCGGTTGGTGTAAAGCCTGGTGATGCAGTCGAAATCGATATCCGTGGCAAATGGGTGCCTGCAGAAGTTTGCAAACTCCCCTTTGTGCGTAATGGTCAGGCAGTTCAGTAACGCAGGTAGCATCTATCCCTGCATTCAATATATAAACAAATATTCAACACAAAAACCAATATTCAATACATTTTTCTGGAGACATTTCATGAGCATTCCTAACGACCGTAAATACGCCAGTACCCATGAGTGGATTAAAGCCGAGGGCGACGTGATGCTCGTGGGCATTACAGGCCCCGCGCAAGAGCAACTCGGTGATCTGGTGTTTGTCGGTGATGTGCGCGTAGGCACCCAGCTCGCAGCAGGCGCGAATGCCGGTGTAGTGGAGTCCGTTAAAGCCGCCTCAGATATCTATGCACCCGTTGCAGGAGAAATCGTTGCTTTTAATGAAGCGCTGAACGATGCCCCTGATCTGATCAACGGTGATCCTTATGGCAC
>CANBUF010000228.1 GCA_947372575.1 Alcaligenaceae bacterium
GCCAGCATCGCAAAGGGCATAGCACTCCAGGAAGGATGAGCAAACCGTTTATCCTGCATCGCGCTGTCCTTGCTGACATACTGCGTGGACGAGCTGAGCAAGAAATTTGATATGAATTTTGTACAAAGGTCGCTTGCCTCCTTTGCCAGAATGAGACGTTCATCCTGACTGATGGCAAGATGCAAGAGCCAGTCTTCATAAGCAAGCTCAAGCGCAATGGGTGAAATTCCGCCTGTCAGCGTAGAAAGCTTTGAGTTAATGACCCTGTTAATTCCAGAAACAGCCGGCACCGCCTGATCGGCAGTCCCTGCGATTGGTATTTTATTCATCATGAACTCCCAACTGTGCACAACCAAACTTCAAATCATTGAGCAATCCTTTAATTACCGCGATACGCCTTATGTTGCAACGCACTGTCAATCGCTTTCAATATTTCACACGGTTCTGTTGGCTTAAAAATCACACGACTGACGATTAACGTCGGTAATAATCCCAACCGTATCGGTCTTAATCAAGGCCTCAATGCTTGATTCAATTAATGAGTGCGTATTCCGCGCTTCTTTGATAAACCCTCACACTTATTTGGCATACAACCTCCGGATGTCTATTGAGTAACCCTTTGGAAATATGGTGCGACGAAGAAATACAAATTGCAATGCGAAACCTCAGTCGAAATAGGGCATTGCTAAAACTGATATCAATCCCAAGGTGATTGGCAGCTCATGCCCTGAACAGCATAAGGATTTTCTCCGGCAGTCTTGCCGTTGACATTCTGCTAATAAGGCATAAAGTTAAGGCATTGGTGTTGGAGTTTCAATCATGCACATCAAACCCAAACTTAAAGGCTGGTTTAATTTATCTTTTATTTTCATTTTTTTGATTTTGCTTTCTACTGTGATGGCGTTGCGCTACACCCTCAGTCAATCTGCTGAAGCAGATTCGCGGGTTGAGCATGCCCATATGGTGATTCAAAAGATTGATGAAACCGTCAAACTTCTAGTAGATTCCGAAACAGGACAACGCGGCTATTTACTGTCTCAAAATCCTATTTTTTTAGATCCGTACGAAGATGCGATTCCTAAAATAAATATAAATTTGCAGACCCTCAAGGCCCTCTCCGAACATGATCCCTCTCAACCCGATTTAATCAGCATATTCAGCGCGCTTTCACAACAAAAACTCAATGAACTCGAATCAACCATTGCGTTGAACAAAGCCGGAAAATTCAATGCAGCCTTGGAGCCTGTCACAAGTGGCAAAGGCAAAGAGATCATGGATAAGGTGCGAACAGCCGCTGCAAACCTCGTCCTGGCAGAACAGGTTCTTTTGCAACAACGCAATGCCGTCACTAACAACATCAAGGCTAACCAGCAACTCATCATCGCACTTAGCTTGCTAACTTTGTTCGTTACATTTGCGGCGACCTATGCAACCATTCGCGTGAAGATCATCCGACCACTCACCTCACTCGTGCTTGATCTCAACAATGTCGCGAACAATTCAGCAACACAAGTGATTGAACTTGCAAGAACCCTGACACAACAGTTTTCATCGATTTCTGAGACAACGGCAACCGCTCAAGAATTAGCGACCTCTGCTTCTGTAACGATCAAGCAAGCAAACGCCACGTTTGAAATCGTCGAGAACTCGCGACAAACAACCATGGTGGAAATGCAACGTGCCAAGGCGAGTAAAGAGGACTCTGAAAGCTTAACCTTATCCATGAATAATCTAAGTCAAGTTATCCTCGATTTATCTTCAAAAATTGAAGAAATTGGTCAAATTTCAAAATTTGTTGGTGAACTTTCCACCCAGACGAATATATTGGCACTCAATGCCGCAGTTGAAGCCGCCCGTTCGGGCGAGCATGGCAAGGGGTTTGCTGTGATTGCTAAAGAAATCCGAACACTCGCGGATCAAAGCATTAACTCCGCAACGAAAACCAGCATGAATGTTGCAGACATCAAAAAAATTGCCGACACCATGGTCATGTCTGCTGAGAATAGTTCCAAACAAACAATCAAATCTGCCGAGAATGCCTACCAGGCCGAACTTGCCTTTGATAAATTGGGCAAAGCTATTGATGAAGTTGCCTTGCAAGCCAAGCAAGTCGCACTCAACAGCGTTCAACAAACCACAGCACTCGCCCAAATTGACGGTGCAATGCAGATCATGCGAAAGGGCAGTAACGAAATCATCTCGAGTTCAACGATAGCCGAAGATAATGCAAAAAATCTGATGCGGATCGTGAGTGTGTTAAAGCAAATGGTCTGACAGTTTTTTGCGCTGTCACTGCTGCCCTTCTCAAAAGGTTTAACAGCCACCTGTTCTATTACGAGTGCCAGCATGCTGTTGCGAATGGCAGCCTGATTACCCAATCCGGCGCATTCACTCACGCAACACCTTTAAGCACAATAATAGTGCAATAAATTACATTTACGCACCATATTGGTGCCGAACGATAATTTACAAATAACGATAAACCTTGCGCATCCTCATCACTACATTTCAATAGCGTGTCATTAAATTGGCACGCTTTTTGCTTTGGATAAATCACAAACATGAATTTACTCATCGAAAGGGCTCGAAATGAAATCGCTAAGAAAGTCTGTACTCACATTGTCTATTCTTGCAACAGCCCTATCAGGCGCCCTGTTGACCCACTCAGCCCAGGCAGAAGATGCTCCTGCAGCGCCTGCCGCAGCAGATCCAGGCCCGCTCACTGCCAACGTCACACTGACCAACGACTACCGCTATCGTGGCATTTCGCAATCAAACTTCAAGCCTGCGATCCAGGGCGGTTTTGACTATGCACACGAAAGTGGTTTTTATATTGGTAACTGGAACTCCTCCATTAGCTGGATTTCTGATACTGCCTCGATGGGTGGCAACAACACCTCAGCGCCTATCGAAATGGACTTTTATGCTGGCTACAAGCACGACTGGTCTAAAGGCTTTGTTGCTGACTTCGGCGTGTTGCAGTACTACTACCCCACTTCTGGATCGACTGGTTTTATCCAGAACCCCAACACGACGGAACTCTATATCGCTCAAAACTTCACACTTGATGCCCTCACAGGCTTTGTGAAGTTTTCATATGCCGTGACACCCATCTTTGGTACGGTCAACAGTACAGGCTCTAACTATACCGACCTGACTTTGAACTACGACACAGGTATCTGGGGCATGTCATTGAACGCCCATGCTGGCTATCAGTATGTTGCAGGCAATGTTCTGGATGGCAGCGTGTCAAACAGCTCACTGTTCTCCTACACTGACTGGAAACTTGGTGTAACCAAAGATTTTGGTTATGGCCTAGCGGGTTCCATGGCTTATGTTGGTACCAATGCCAAGAACTACGCCTACTCAAACTCAAACACCAGCAATCTGGGCAAGGGTGGCTTCCTGATCTCCCTGACCAAAACCTTTTAATTCCTACTAAGGAGAACCGCGTGAAATTGATCACTGCAATTATTAAGCATTTCAAGCTTGACGAGGTGCGTGCAGCTCTTTCAGAAGTCGGCGTATCTGGCATCACCGTGACTGAAGTTAAAGGTTTCGGTCGTCAGAAAGGCCATACTGAGTTGTATCGTGGCGCAGAGTATGTTGTCGATTTTTTGCCAAAACTGAAAATCGAAACTGCTGTCAGCGACGAGATCCTGGACCAGGCAATCGAAGCCATTCAAAAATCTGCACATACCGGTAAAATCGGCGACGGCAAGATTTTTGTATCGCAACTCGAACACGTCATTCGCATTCGCACCGGCGACACCGGTCCGTCAGCACTCTAAGGGAAGGATAAAAATGTTAACTCTAATGAAACGATGCCTCGCTGTTTGCGCGATGGCCCTGGCAGTCGGAGGTGCAAACCTTTCGATCTCCTCGCTCGCTTATGCTGAAGATGCCAAGCCTGTTGCCGCTGCCCAAGCAGCCGCTCCCGCAGCAGCTGAAGCACCTGCAGCGGCCGCTGCAATCGTACCGAACAAAGGCGATACCGTCTGGATGCTGTTGTCTACCGCACTAGTGCTGCTGATGACGCTGCCTGGTCTGGCACTGTTTTACGGCGGCCTGACGCGCGCCAAAAACATCTTGTCGATCATGATGCAATGTATGGTGATCTTTTCTCTGATCACCGTCCTCTGGTCAGTCTATGGATACAGTCTAGCTTTCACTGAAGGCAACGCATTTATCGGAAAATTCGATCGGTTGTTTCTCTCAGGCATTACGCCAGACACAGTTGCTGCGACATTTAGCAAAGGCGTGGCGATTCCTGAGTTTGCGTTCATGGCCTTCCAGGCAGTGTTTGCGACCATTACTTGCTGCCTGATCGTTGGCGCCTTTGCAGAACGTGCCAAGTTTTCGGCC
>CANBUF010000229.1 GCA_947372575.1 Alcaligenaceae bacterium
ATGAATACACCCAGTAACGTCCCCGAAGAAGAATCCCTTGAGACCACCAATCGTGATCTGTTCAGGTTGGTAGTTGTTGCTGCTATCGCAGGAATTGCAGTGGGAATTGTGGGGGGATGTTTCCACTGGCTGCTATTGCACGGCCAATCAGGACTGGCGCAACGCTTCGCTGACTGGAAGTCCAACGGATTGTTTGGCTTGCCGGGCTGGATGGCAGCAGTTGTGATCGCCGGCACCGCTGTCGGCATCGCGCGCTGGCTGATCCGGTTTGCACCCACGGCGGCTGGCAGCGGCATACAACATGTCGAAGCCGTGATTCGTCACCAGGCCAGCCCCGCCCCCTTGCGCGCACTCCCGATTAAATTCTTTGGTGGTCTCCTGGCGATGATTCCGGGCATGGCGCTTGGACGCGAGGGACCGACGGTACAAATGGCTGCAGTCATCGGCAGTCAGTGCGGCCGGATATTCGGCTTGAACAGAGATGACAAATTTTTGTTGTACACAGCGGTTGCCGGTGCAGGCCTGGCCGTGGCATTCAATGCACCGATGGCTGGTGTGGCCTTTGTCGTCGAAGAAGTCTCGCGCAGAGTCACAACGCGTCGCCTCCTGACCACGCTGATCGCTGTGGGTACGAGCATTGCCATCTTCCGTGCGTACTTTGGCAATGCGGTGGCCTTCAGCATGGACAGTCTAAAAGCTGCCGATGCACCGAGCCTGTTTATCTTTGCGGGTTTTGGGGTGTTTATTGGTGCAGCGGGTGTGCTTTATAACAAAAGCATATTGTTCGGACTCAATCTGTTTTCAGCCTGTACACGCAAAATATCTCCAGCCGTTGGAGCTGCGATGGTGGGTGCTATGGTTGGATTGCTAGGTTATTGGCAGCCATTCCTGGTGGGTGGAGGTGAATCACAGGTCCAAACCATACTGACACACACTTTGAGCATCAATACGTTGGTGATGCTGTTGCTCGTTCGCTGGGCATTAGGTCCGGCCTCCTACGCTCCGG
Organism: Alcaligenaceae bacterium; assembly: GCA_947372575.1. Next base: position 1,007 of record CANBUF010000229.1, read on the forward strand.
GTTTACCAGGCGGGCTTTTTGCTCCCTTGCTGCTTGTAGGTGCGACGATGGGTGCCATTCTGGCTTCAGTGATAAATTGGATCCCCTCTATCGCAGGCGGGGCAGATATCGCGACGTATGCCATGGTCGGTATGGCCGCGTTTTTTACAGCAGTGGTGCGTGCGCCATTCACAGGCGTCTTGTTGATCATAGAGATGAGCGCAAATGTGGCACTCACACCTGCACTGTTAATTGCCTGTGTGACTGCGGCACTCACCGCATCTCTCATGCGGGCTGAGCCGATCTATGATTCTTTGCGCGCCCGGATGACGAAGCCTTTAGCTGAGAGAGTGATTGCGAAACGAGGTTAATGGAACAGCTGCAGGATCAATGTACGGTTGTGCGATCACTATAAGGTTGTGTGCTAAGTCTAAGCTTGCTTGAAAACTGTTAGTTAGGCGACCTAAGATTGGTAGGCTGCTCGTTGTAAATAGCATACTGATCCCTGCCCGCTTGTTTGGCAACATACATCGCCTTGTCAGCCTTATCCAACAGCTCATCCGTGACATTTTTTTCTGTGACAATCATCGAAGCAATGCCGACACTGACAGAAATACCCGGATGCTGATCTGAGCCGAAATTCAGTTTGATATTTCGCACAGCCTGCAACACATGATTGGCAATCGTGATCGCGCCTTCCAGACTGGTTTCGGGAAGAACAATTGCAAACTCTTCACCCCCCCAACGACAACAAAAATCGAGTGGCCGGTTCGCACATTGATTCACAGCCTGCGCAACAGCCTTGAGTGCAACATCACCATTCTCATGACCATAGGTATCGTTCAGTATTTTGAAATGATCAATATCAATAAAAAGCCCGCTGATCGGCGCCCCTGTTCGCATGGCGTTGCGCCAGAGAGGAGGGAATTGTGTATCAAACGCACGCCGGTTATTGAGTCCTGTTAGTGTGTCCTGAAGCGTCAAGGTCAGGGTGTCGTTCATCACCAAGGCATTTTTATAGAACTTCGCGATAATCAATGTCACCACAAAAAACGCCATCAACATATATCCAACCAAAAAACGATTGGAGTGAATGAAGTTGATCCGCATGAGTGGAATGGGATATGTAACCGTAGTCATCAGACCAAATACTCTGGACTTTGCAAACACCATGAGCAGATTTTCATTCAGAGTACCCTGCTTTGCGGGCACGATCACACTACCTTCGCGCGGTGCTGTCTTGGGGATAAATTTTTGAAGATATGTCGCATAAGTCTGATCGAACTTTTTTTCTTCAGTGGGATCCGGGAATACAAAGGCAACACGACCACCATCCTGATGCGTCATGATCTGAGCGCCTGCCAGCCCGTCAATCGACTTCTCAATCATCCTAGACATTTTCTTGACTAGAAGTTGTTGTGCCAGCACGCCCTGGAATTCGCCCTGTGCGTTCACTACTGGCACTGCAATATGCATGGTGAGCAGTCCTGTTGTCTTGGCAAGGACAATGTTACCAATCGCATACTGGAGGTTAGGGTTCGCCTTGAGTTGCTGAAAATAGGCACGCTCTGCCAGATCTGCGTGAGTGATTTGTGCATTCTCACTACTGGCACGCGCAATGCCGTTGGAATCGACATAAATACTTAAAAAATAAGGATCTGCGTCAATGAATATATTAAAAATATCACGGGTTTTTTCGAGGATCTGATAGATTTTTTGGTCATCGAGTGGACCTTTTTGGAGTTCAGCCTCGTACTCAACTTTAGTAACATGTAATAACTTATTCGCATCGATCAGCAGATTCTCGAGCTCTGTATTGGTAATGCTGATTTCACGCAGCATCTCTTGATAGGTATGCGCTTTGTAATCCAGCCAGTTCTTGTAGAGCGCGCCAAAGGAGCCAACAATCATCACGGCCATGATGAGCAGATACATCTTGATGTATTGCTTACGAATGTTTAGCCGCGGCTGCATGTTTAGAAGCGCATTCACGCGCTCAACAATTTAGTTACCATAAGAGTAATCGATTTCTGATAAAAGACGAATAAAGTTATTTCGCAAACCGCTCAGAGTATTCGCAAACCGCTCAGAGTATTCGCAAACCGCCCAAAGTATTCGCAAACCGCTCAAAGTACCAGCGCCGACCTTCGAGACGAAGGTCGGTTTGAGAACACAACTCAGCGTTAAGCGATTGCCGGGCGACCTGTAAGGTTCCTGTCTCCTGCACTGACTGGGCGATATGCCTGATCAACCACGCCAGCGACCATATCTGCCGTGACAGCCGAAAGTGTCCAGCCAAGATGACCGTGTCCTGTGTTGTAGAACACGTTGGCATGACGACCACGTCCGATACGCGGCATTAAATTAGGCATCATTGGGCGCAGTCCCGCCCACGGCACAACCTGCCTGGTGTTGACGCCAGGGAAGCACTGCTCGACCCATTCGATCAGTGGTCGGATCCGGTCTGCGCGGATATCCTTGTTATAGCCGTTGAATTCAGCAGTGCCCGCCACGCGAAACCGATCTTTACCCAAACGACTCGTCACAAGCTTGGTTTCGTCATCCAGCAAGCTAACGTTAGGCGCTGCGGCCTGGCTGGCCTCATCGAGCAGATTGACAGTGATTGAATAGCCTTTGACGGGATAAATATTCACACGGTCCCCAAGCTGGGAAGCAAGCTGACGGCTCGCGACGCCTGCGCACACGACCAGCCCATCAAACTGAAGCTCCTGTCGTGTCTCTCCATGCCCGAAGGTCACGCGTGCCTGACTTCCATCACTATTGACGGCCGTCACATCCTCGCCAAACACCATCTTGACGCCAAGGCGTTCTGCTGCTTTTGCCATGCCAACTGTGAATTTATGAATATCACCTGTGCTATCACTTTCGGTAAAGTAACCACCGTAATATTTACCAGCAAGCGTGGGTTCGATTGCACGCATTTCATCCGGGGTCACTGCGCGACGTGGCAAGCCGCCCGCAGCTAAGAGTGTCGAGACCTTACCAGCATGCTCAAACCCTGATTTGTCCCGATAGATATGCAGGATCCCCTGCTTTTTCAGATCAAAATCGATGTCTTCTTTTTCGGACCAGGCAAACAAGTGTTCGCGGGCGGCAATCGCCAGTCGGGTGGTTTCGATGGTGTTCTGGCGATAGTTGGGAATGTTGCCAATAAACTCGGCAAACCACGACAGCTTGTGCCAACTCGGTTTGGGATTGACCAGCAATGGTGCATCGCTTTTGAGCATCCATTTCATGCCCTTAATGATGGTGGACCAGTGATTCCAGACCTCGGCATTCGAAGCAGACAACTGTCCGCCGTTCGCAAACGAAGTCTCCATGGCAGAGTAACGGTGCTTTTCAAACAGGGTCAC
>CANBUF010000230.1 GCA_947372575.1 Alcaligenaceae bacterium
CATCACGCGAACGCTGCGCGACTAAGTGGCGCGCAGCGTTTATCAGAAATACTTTTAGATTTCTGATTCTCAAACTCAGTGCGGACGACGATCAACCACCCTTCTCGCTTTACCCGTCAGTGAACGCTCAACCTTACCCGCCTCAGTGACCCTGATCGCAGCAGAAATGCCGATATAGGATTTGACCGCGTGCTTGAGCTGCACGCCCAACTGGGTACGCTCGGCTTCATTTAGATAATCAAACTCAGGGCGCACTTCGGTCATGATTTCTACATCATCGAGATTACCGTTTTTGCTCAGCATGATCTGGTAGTGCGGTGCGAGCTGGGGGATCTTAAGCACGAGCTCTTCGACCTGCGTTGGGAACATGTTCACACCACGAATGATGAGCATGTCATCGCTGCGGCCCGTGATCTTGTCCATGCGGCGCATACTGCGCGAGGTCGGCGGCAGCAGTCGTGTCAAATCACGGGTGCGGTAACGAATAACCGGCATCGCCTCTTTACTCAGCGAGGTGAATACCAGCTCACCCATTTCACCGTCAGCGACAATCTCACCTGTTTCGGGATTAATAATTTCGGGATAGAAATGGTCTTCCCAGATCACTGGGCCATCTTTTGTTTCTACGCATTCACTGGCGACGCCTGGACCCATGACTTCGGACAGACCATAAATATCAACGGCATCGATGCCAGAGCCCGATTCAATATCCGCTCTCATCTGCCCTGTCCAGGGTTCCGCACCAAAGATCCCGATACGCAAGGATGATTGGCGAGGATCGATATCCTGACGTTTCATCTCATCAAGGATGTTGCAAAAATAAGAGGGCGTGACCATGATGATATCGGGACGGAAGTCCTGGATCAGCTGGACTTGCTTCTCAGTTTGACCGCCCGACATCGGGATGACGGTGCAGCCCAGACGCTCCGCGCCATAATGCGCGCCCATACCGCCTGTGAACAATCCATAGCCATAGGCAATATGCACGATATCGCCGGCACGGCCGCCTGCGGCCCGAATCGAACGGGCGACAAGGTTGGCCCAGTTATCGATGTCTTTGAGGGTGTAGCCAACAACGGTAGGCTTACCCGTCGTACCAGAGCTCGCATGAATACGCGACACTTGCTCGCGTGGTACTGCAAACATTCCAAATGGATAGTTATCGCGCAGATCCGTTTTTTTGGTAAACGGAAATTTGGAGATATCGGACAATTGCTTCAGATCATCTGGGTGAACGCCTGCATCATCAAAAGACTTACGATAAAACGGTACGTTTTCGTAGGCGTGTTTGAGTGACCATTTGAGGCGTTCAAGTTGCAAGGCAGAAATCTCATCGCGACTTGCATACTCGATCGGGTCAAGCGTTGCATCCTGAGGTCTGGTTGTCATGTATATGTCTCCTGCGTTTGAACTTCAATAGGGTTAGAACAAGATTTAAAGCTCTGCCTCGGTGCCGATCACTTGGCCTTTAATACGGTAAGAGCGTCCTCTGAACAGCGCCAATACCCGACCGTCCTGATTGGTAATCGTGACATCGTAAATTCCGGTCCTGCCGGCCAGCGAACGCTCCTTTGCATGGGCACTCAGGACATCGCCCTCAAAGCCAGGAGCCAGAAAATCGATGGTGCAACCGGAGGCTACTGTATTCAGATTGCGCGAATTGCAGGCAAAGGCAAAGGTGCTGTCTGCGAAAGCAAATAAAAATCCACCATGGCATGTATGGTGCCCATTGAGCATGTCGCGGCGTACGGTCATACGCATCCGTGCCTCGCCTGGTGCGATCATGTCCAGCTGCACACCCATCGCCTGGGTCGCGGGATCCACCGAATACATGCCGGCACCCACGGCCTCAGCTAGGCTCTGTGGATCACTAGGCACCTCTAACTGAGCAAGGGCTGAACGACTCATCACTATTCGCCTTTGAATTGTGGTGCGCGCTTGGCTAAAAAGGCAGCCACACCTTCGGCATAATCGCTGGTGCGCCCAAGCGCACGCATCAGATCCCGCTCCAGATCAAGCTGTGCATCGAGCGTATTGTTTAGGCTCGCGTTGAGTGCCTGCTTGGTCAACGCCAGACCTTTTGTTGGCGCTTGCGCAAAATGGGCGGCAAGCCGGTCGAGCTCAGAATCAAAATCTTCATCAGGCACACACTTCCAGATCAACCCCCAGTCCTGTGCCTCACGTGCACTGAGCTTGTCACCCAGCAGCGACAACCCCATCGCGCGCGCCTGACCGACCAGACGTGGCAAGACAAACGTGCCCCCCGTATCCGGCAGTAAACCCAGCCGGCAAAAAGCCTGAATAAAGGAAGCAGAATCTTTGGCAATCACGATATCACCGGCCAGCGCAATATTTGCACCTGCTCCAGCTGCGACCCCATTGACCCCAACCAGCACTGGACACGGCAACGCACGCAGGCGTCTGACCAGTGGCGCGTAGTAGGTTTCGATGGTCATGCCCAGATCAGGGGGTGCATCCCCGGCGGACATCTGGCGATCACTTAAATCCTGTCCGGCACAAAATCCTCGGCCAGCACCCGTGATAACCAGTACCCTTGCTCCGCCTTGTTCAACCTGCGTCAAGGCGTCGGCGATTTCACCATGCATGTGTGCGGTAAAACTGTTGAGTTTGTCAGGACGATTCAATGTCAGGCGCGCAATGCCCGCCTCGAAGGAAAAAATAATGTCTTGATAAGCCATAAGTCCTCAGGCGTGCCAGCGGGTTTGAACAACACGGAAACGATTCGCAACAAATGCTGAGTCCGAGAGTGCGGCATTCGCTGCAGGATTCGCGCCTGTGCCATGAAAGTCGCTAAACGCTGCGGTCTGATTGACGAATACAGCACCTGTCAGATTCAAGGAGAGCGACACACCTGCGATCTCTGCAGCATCCTGCATCGCAGCGCGAACAGCAGCATGCGTGGTGTAACCGGCCAAAGACAAAGCACCGTGGTCTTGCACCATTTTGGTTGCGATCTCAATACTCTGTTTTGTCGAGGCGGTCGCCACGATAAAGGCAATCGGGCCGAACCATTCACGACTGATTGCAGGATGATCTGCAGACGCACTCAGAACGAGTGGCGTCTGCACGCAAGCCTGTGGGAACTGGGGATGCACCAGGGCAAGACTGTCCGACAGGATCGGTAATCCCAGCGCACGTGCTTCGGCGATGCGAGCCTGCGTGGCTGCATTCTGGATGGCACCAGTCAGCTCGACTGCTTTGGCGGGATCAGCAAGTAACTTTTGAACCGACGTTGCAATCGCTTGGGCAACCTCATCGAACGACACTCGACCAGTCGACGTCTCGATTCCATCTGCAGGCACATAAATGTTTTGTGGTGCGGTACACATCTGTCCCGAGTACAAGGCCAGTGAGAAGGCAATATTGCGGGCAACTGATTTCAAATCAACGGCTGAGTCGATGATGATCTGGTTGACACCAGACTTTTCTGTATAGACCTGTGCTTGCCGGGCATGAGCCTCGAGCCAGTTTCCATTGGCCGAACTACCAGTGAAATCAATAATTTTGACTTCGGGACGCAGGGCCAATTCCTGGGCGGTATCTTCGCCTTGTTCGTGCGCAGCAAGCATCACGACATCAGGATTGAAACCAGCTTCTTTGAGGACTTCACGCGCAATTTTGACAGTAATCGCGAGCGGCAGGATTGCGCCTGGATGCGGCTTGACGATCACTGCATTGCCTGTTGCCAGACTCGCAAACATTCCAGGATAACCATTCCAGGTCGGGAAAGTCGAGCAACCGATCACCAGCGCAACGCCGCGCGGCACAATTGAAAAATGCTTGTGCATGGTGATGGGATCGTTCTTGCCCTGGGGTTTGATCCACTGGGCCTCGCCAGGGATACGCGACATCTCTTGCCAGGCATAGGTCACAGCCTCCACGCCTCGGTCTTGCGCGTGCGGTCCACCGGCCTGAAAGGCCATCATGAAACCCTGTCCCGTGGTGTGCTGCACGGCATAGGCAATCTCGAAACTCGCACGGTTCAAACGGTGAAGGATTTCAAGGGCGACACCCACCCAGACTTTGGGTCCGGCGCGTCGCCAGTCTTGCCAGGCTTGGGTGCTGGCTTGTATCAGTGTGTCAACTGACAGTTTGGGATAGGTGATGCCCAACGCGCCATCAAAGGGTGAAACTTCTCCACCCACCTGCGCGCCTGAGGCGAGTCCTGTCAGCTCTGCGTCCATGACAAAAGGCTGATTGCGCTGTGCATCGAAAGCAGCCTTGGCCGCGTCGTTGGCGGTTTCGCCATACACGCGAGGGCTCGGCATTTCAGTAAATGGACTCCAGTAACCGCGGGTACCTGCAGCAAGCACAGCCTGGTCGAGTAACGCTTGAT
>CANBUF010000231.1 GCA_947372575.1 Alcaligenaceae bacterium
TGACGGTTTTTTGCGTCGTTATAGATACGGACGCAGGAATTTGATGCTTTATCAAGCACTGCGCAAATACGACCACTTGGGTCAATTTCGGTAGTGTTCGGTAAAAGCTTTGATTTAAGCTCGGAATACGTACGGCTGATTGAGGTGACGAGGTCCGTATCAGCAACCAGGCCATCTACCGTGTCCTCAATAGCACGAAGCAACTCAAGATTGCGCACAGCAAGAGACTGTGCGCCAGAAGACGACATACCTTGTCCAGTGAATGGTTGTGCGTACATGAGTGTTTCCTAAAGCGTCTGATTAGACGGTTCATTGCTGCTAACTAGATGGTGATGCTACAGCACTTTTTCAATAATGATCAACAACTACGAGACAAATACAACTATCCTGAATAACGCTCGATAGTAATAATTCAGCAGAAGAAATCATTTAATTTTGAAAGATAGTCCAAGAAAGTCCTCATCAAACCAGTAACATCGGCATCAAGAGTGTGTCTTAAAATGTATCTTTATTTTTATTATTTTTGACTTTTTCTATATAAATCATATAGTTAAAAGTACTTCTTGGCGGAGGCGCAGAGATTCGAACTCTGGAAACACGTTTTAGCGCATTTACTCCCTTAGCAGGGGAGCCCCTTCAGCCGCTCGGGCACGCCTCCAAACCAGCCAGTATTCTAGCACGACAGTGGCCCACTGTTTTAGCCACTGCGTCCCAGTACCGAATAATTTAAATCTTAGTCGGCGCAGCCGTTTCCAGACCGAACGCCTTGTGCAATGCACGCACGGCCAATTCCATGTATTTGTCGCTGATCAGAACTGAGGTCTTGATTTCGCTGGTGCTGATCATCTGGATATTGATGCCTTCTTCGGCGAGGGTCTTGAACATCAGGCTGGCGACGCCTGCGTGCGAGCGCATGCCAATTCCGACGATCGAGACTTTAGCGACTTTTTCGTCGTACGAGATTTCGCGTGCGCCAACATCAGGGCCGATCGTGCTGTCGAGCAAAATCTTGGTGCGGGCGAATTCATTGCGTGGCACAGTAAACGAGAAATCCGTTGTGCCGGCGACGGACTGGTTTTGAACAATCATGTCTACATCGATGTTGGCATCGGCGACTTTACCCAGAATTGCGTAGGCAATACCTGGCTTGTCCGGCACAGCCAACAGGGTGATTTTGGCTTCGTCACGGCTAAAGGCGATGCCTGAGACCACTGCTGCTTCCATTTTTTCGTCTTCCTCAAAAGTAATCAGGGTGCCGGATTTCATTTCTTCGGCAAGCGGGATATCGGGGTCTGTCAGTGATGACAGCACGCGTGTCGGTACGCGGTATTTACCAGCGAACTCGACCGAACGAATCTGTAATACCTTGGAGCCGAGCGAGGCCATCTCGAGCATTTCTTCAAAAGAAATGACGCTCAGGCGACGCGCATCGGGTTCGACGCGTGGGTCTGTGGTGTAGACACCATCGACATCGGTAAAGATGAGGCACTCATCGGCTTTCAGTGCGGCGGCGACTGCCACGGCCGAGGTGTCAGAGCCGCCACGACCCAGGGTCGTGATGTGACCGGCTTGGTCGACACCCTGAAAACCTGTCACCACCACGACACAACCTGCATCCAGATCGGCACGGATACGCGCGTCGTCAATTGAGGTAATACGTGCCTTGGTGTAGGAAGAATCGGTCCGCACAGGGACTTGCCAGCCAGCATAGCTGCGGGCGTTGAGGCCTTCGGCCTGCAGAGCAATGGCGAGCAGACCGCTTGAGGCTTGCTCGCCGGTGGCGGCAATCATATCGAGCTCACGGCCATCGGGCATGGGCGAAATCTCGCGCGCGAGGCCCAGCAGGCGATTGGTCTCGCCTGACATAGCCGAGGGAACCACGACGACTTGATGGCCTGCGGCATGCCATTTAGCGACACGGCGCGCAACGTTTTTGATGCGCTCAACGGAGCCCATCGAGGTGCCGCCGTACTTGTGAACAATGATTGACATAGGATTCAGTAGATATGTGCAGAACGGTGTGTTGGGGCGACGCGTGGCATCGCGAATACGTACAAGCCCTATATTCTAGCGCGAAGCTTGTCAGGACTGGCGCGCAAGCAATAACACCCTGCCCTGACGGCATCGCAACTCGACTGCGCCATGCTGCCAAAGCAGGTCGCGGTCATGTCCAAGCGCATGCAACTGACGTAACTGGCGCAGCAGGTCTGCGAGGCGACGATCGCCCGGCATGGCAACGCCCTGCGACTGCAACCAGTACCTCAGCACCAATGCCTGTCGGGCCGGGCTCAGCGCACGCCAGCGCCGCAAACAAAAGCTACCATCCGCTGTCCGGGGATCAAGACCAGCGAGGTCGCTTTGTGCGACTTCGTCTAATACTTCTATGGCCTCTGCGGCCTGTCGGGCATGCCTGCCAAGGGTCTGTTGCCAGGCTGGCCAGTAGGCTTGCAGCACGGGCAGCATCTCAGCGCGCAAGGCACCGCGCGCATAGTGCGGATCGGTATTGCTCGGATCCTGGACCGGCTGCCAGCCAGTCTGTGCCGTATAACGCTGCACGAGTTCGAGCAGCATGGCGCGCTCGGTATCAAGCCATGGGCGTATCAATCGCAAGCCTTGGCGTTCTGTGTCGGTCTGCATAGCTGCCAGACCATGCACACCTGCACCACGCAACAACCGCAACAAAACCGTCTCGGCCTGATCTTGACGATGATGGGCGAGTAAGAGCACCTGCACGCCGCGTGCAGCAGCCATCGCGGCAAGCGCTGCATAGCGTCCCTCGCGCGCCGCGCCTTCTATACCCAGACCGCTATCCTGGGCAACCTGAATTTCTTGTAAATCAAGGGGGATATCGAGTTGGCGGGCGAGCGCACTCACCTGCTCTGCCCAGGTATCAGCCTGAGCAAACAATCCATGATGAATGTGAAAAAAGTACAGTGGTCTGTTTGATTTTTTGCAGACAGCCGCCGTAACGATCGCCAACGCAGCGGAGTCAGCGCCACCACTGAGTGCAACGGCAACCGGGGCATCACCTGGCAAAGCGAGTAACGCATCGGCTACGCTGCGAACCAGCGCGGGCTCAAGCGCACCATCATCGGGCGCTTGGGCAACAGGATCAGGCACGAACTTCCTGAAAGCGACCATAAGACAACAGCCGCTCCAGACGATGATCAATCAGTTGTTTAGGCGTCATACCTGTCAACTGGCGCAAAGCATCACCAAGCGAGCGACGCAGCAAGCGCGCCATCACGCGTGGATCGCGGTGTGCGCCGCCAATTGGCTCATTGACCACGCGATCAATCAATCCGAATTCCATGAGGCTAGGCGCAGTAATCGCCAAGGCAGCCGCAGCATCAGCCGTCTTATCCGCACTGCGCCACAAGATCGAAGCACAACCCTCTGGTGAAATCACCGCATAGGTTGAATATTGCAGCATCAGCACGACGTTACCGACCGCAATCGCGAGCGCACCGCCCGAACCACCCTCACCAATAATAGTGGAGATGATCGGCACTTTGAGTTCAGCCATGGCGTAGAGGTTATGTCCGATGGCTTCGGATTGACCACGTTCTTCGGCACCAATACCAGGATAGGCTCCGGGAGTATCGACAAAGGTAAAGACCGGCAGGTTGAATTTTTCGGCAAGCCGCATCAGGCGCAGGGCTTTGCGATAGCCTTCGGGACGTGGCATTCCAAAATTACGTGCAGCACGTTCTTTGGTATCGCGTCCTTTTTGGTGACCAATCACCATACAAGGCGTGCCATTAAAACGCGCCATGCCACCCACTATGGAGAGGTCATCGGCATACATCCGATCGCCATGCAGCTCATGAAAATCAGTGAAAATCTCACGCACATAGTCCAGCGTGTAGGGACGCTGGGGATGACGGGCAACCAGCGCCGTTTGCCATGGCGTGAGCTTGGAATAAATATCCTTGGCTAGTTTCTGGCTCTTTTGCTGGAGGCGATTAATTTCATCTGAAATATCGACAGCCGAATCAGCCTGCATAAACCGCAGCTGTTCGATCTTACCTTCAAGTTCGCCAAGAGGTTGTTCAAATTCTAGATAAGTATTTCGCATAACTTGAAATTCCGTATTCTGTCATTAAGGTCATTCAACACGGGTCAGACCCAGTCACCAACTCACACCACCGCTCAATATTCGACCGGGATGGGGTCAAGACTGCGCCACAAATACCAGGTTGCCACCGTACGCCAGGGTTGCCAAGCCTGGGAAACCTCTCGTGCCTCGAACCGTGACACAGGTTCGCCGCTGAAATAGTGTAACGAGATTGCTTTCAGGAGTCCCACGTCATCGAGCGGCAGAATGTCAGGGCGTTGCAGAT
>CANBUF010000232.1 GCA_947372575.1 Alcaligenaceae bacterium
AAATTGGTCGTCCAGGTGTCTGGATCGGACTCGAAAACTTTACATACCTCGTCACCGATAGCGTCTTTCAGCTGGCAGTCTTCAACACGCTTTTTTATACGATCGTAGCCAGTATCGCCAAGTTTTTCCTCGGCCTGTGGCTCGCGTTATTACTGAATAAAAAGCTGCCCTTTCAATCATTTTTCCGCGCAGTGGTGCTGCTGCCCTGGATCGTGCCGACAGCCTTGAGCGCACTGGCCTTCTGGTGGTTGTATGACGCGCAGTTCTCCGTCATCAGCTGGGTACTGGTCAAGATGGGGCTAATTGACACTTACATTGATTTTCTGGGCGACCCATGGATGGCGCGTGCCTCAGTCATTGTCGCCAACGTCTGGCGAGGCATCCCATTTGTGGCCATCTCTTTACTGGCAGGTCTGCAAACTATTTCGCCTTCTTATTACGAAGCGGCCTCGATCGATGGTGCCACGCCCTGGCAACAGTTCCGCTTTATCACCATGCCTTTGCTCACACCCATCATAGCTGTGGTGATGACGTTTTCTGTGCTGTTTACCTTCACGGACTTCCAGCTGATTTATGTCCTGACCCGTGGTGGCCCACTCAATGCGACGCACCTGATGGCGACGCTTGCATTTCAGCGTGCAATCCCCGGTGGCTCGATGGGCGAAGGCGCTGCGATCGCCTCGATGATGGTGCCACTGCTTCTCGCAGCAATCATGTTTAGCTACTTTGGCTTGCAACGTCGCGCCTGGCAGCAAGGCGCAGACAAATAATTTCAGGAATACAAAGCAATGTCCAAAAAAAATAGTGATGGCGGCATGGAGTTTCTTTCTTCGTTGCCGCGTCGATGGGTCACCATCTATATTCCACTGATCGTGATGCTGATCATTTTGCTGTTCCCGTTCTACTGGATGGGAATGACAGCCTTCAAACCGGATGCCGAGTTGCTCTCCAAGTCGGGCAACCCGTTCTGGCTGATCAACCCGACGCTTGCGCACTTCAAGAAACTCCTGTTCCATACGGCCTATCCCGAGTGGCTCCTGAACACAGTCATCGTCTCGGTATGCTCGACCATCATTTCGCTGTTCACTTCGGTGCTCGCAGCCTATGCCATCGAACGGCTGCGGTTTAAAGGTGCCAAAGTCGCAGGCATGTTGATTTTCTTTGCCTACCTGGTACCCCCATCGATTATCTTTATTCCACTTGCCAGCATCGTGTATCAGTATGGCCTTTTTGATACGCGTCTGGCTCTGATTCTGACCTACCCAACGTTCCTCGTACCTTTTTGTACCTGGTTGCTCATGGGATATTTCAGAACGATTCCTTTCGAACTCGAGGAATGCGCCATGATTGATGGTGCCAGCCGCTGGCAGATCCTCATCCGGATTATTTTGCCTCTCGCCGTACCTGGTCTGATTTCTGCGGGCATCTTTGCCTTCACCTTATCCTGGAATGAGTTCATCTACGCGCTGACTTTTGTCTCATCCTCCGAGATTAAAACGGTGCCAGTCGGTGTCGTCACAGAACTGGTGGAAGGCGATGTATATCACTGGGGCGCACTGATGGCAGGTGCCTTGCTGGGTTCGTTGCCTGTGGCCTTTGTATACTCATTTTTTGTTGAATATTATGTCTCTGGCATGACCGGATCCGTTAAGGAATAACTGCGTCATGCAAACCTCAGGAATCAATATGGACCCGGTTATTCGTCTGCATCCCCAGGATGATGTTGTCATTGCACGCCAGCAACTTTTATCAGGCACCAAGCTCGCCTCAGAAAACCTCACGATTCGCGGTCTGATTCCGCCAGGTCACAAAGTCGCTACCCGAAAGATTACCAAGGGCGAGCCTGTGCGTCGCTATAACCAGATCATCGGTTTTGCCAGCGCGGACATCGAACCTGGCTCACATATCCATATTCATAACCTGGGCATGGGCACAGAAGGTGGCGCCTTCTCGCGTGACTACGCCATTGGCGTAGACGTCAAACCAACTGTCTATGCCAAGACACCACGCACGTTTCGCGGCATTGTGCGCGCAGATGGTCGCGTCGCAACCCGCAACTATCTCGGCATTCTGACCAGCGTGAATTGCTCGGCGACTGCAGCCCGTGCAATTGCCAGTCATTTTGACCGCGACACACATCCCGAGGCGCTAGCCGCCTTTCCGAATGTCGATGGGGTGGTGGCACTCACCATGAGCAGTGGCTGTGGCATGGGCAGTACAGGTGAAGGCATGGATGTATTGCGCCGCACGCTTTCTGGCTACGCCCGACATGTGAATTTTTGTGGTGTGCTGATGGTGGGACTGGGTTGCGAGACAAATCAGATCAGTGATTTGCTGACCGCTGAGCACCTCTCTGAAAACCCATTGTTCCAGACGTTCAATATTCAGGAAACTGGCGGTACTAAAAAAACCGTCCAGAAAGGTATCGCACTGATCAATGCCATGTTGCCACATGCAAACAAGGTTGAACGTACAGATGTGCCGGTGAGCCATCTCACGCTTGGCCTGCAATGCGGTGGCTCAGATGGCTACTCTGGCATCTCGGCCAACCCTGCACTGGGCGCTGCGGTTGATCTGCTGGTGCAGAACGGTGGGACAGCTATTCTTTCAGAAACCCCCGAAATTTACGGCGCTGAACATTTGCTCACACGTCGGGCAGTCAATCAGGCCGTGGCAGAAAAGCTAATCCAGCGCATTCACTGGTGGGAAGATTACTGCGCACGTAACCAGGGCGAAATGAACAACAACCCCTCGGCCGGGAACAAGGCAGGTGGGCTGACGACCATTCTGGAAAAATCACTGGGTGCGGTGGCCAAAGGCGGCACCATGCCCCTAGAAGCGGTGTACGAATACGCAGAACCAGTGAACACGAAGGGCTTCGTCTACATGGATACGCCCGGATACGACCCTGTCTCGGCAACGGGCCAGGTCGCAGGCGGCGCCAACCTGATCTGCTTTACGACGGGTCGCGGCTCGGCCTATGGCTGCGCGCCCTCACCTTCGATCAAGCTATCGACTAACAATGCCTTATGGCAGCGTCAAAGCGAAGACATCGATATCAATTGCGGTGAGATTGTCGATGCGGGCATGTCGATTCAGGAAAAAGGCGCAGAGATCTTTGAGCGCATCATTCAAGTCGCCTCGGGTGAACGTACAAAGAGCGAAATGCATGGCTACGGACAAAACGAGTTCGTGCCATGGCAAATCGGTGCGGTGATGTAAACCTTAAGGTTTACCTTAAAGGTAGCGACCGCTCACCCCGATCGCGACTGTGATCAATCCTAGTATCAGATTGATTGCGACCAACTTGCGAATCTCTGCCATCGCAGCACCTGCAACCTGCCACTGTTGGACCGCTACGGCGGCCTTCAGTGCTTTAAAGGATTTAGCATAGATCCAGCTAAAGATGAAGGTCATCAGCACCGCGATCAACAGCATCAGGTGCACATGCCAGCCGGCTTTGCCAAAACTGCCATGACTGAAAATTATCCAGAAACCTGAAAAAAACAAAAAGACAATTGAAATTTTTACCAAAATAAAAAAACGGGTAAATACACCGGCTAACAACTTTAAACGCTCGGGGGGCTCAAGCAAGCTTGCAGCAGCCGGACGCAACGCCATGTGCGCGAAGAACATACCGCCCACCCACACCAGTACAGCAAAAACATGCAGGGTATATAAAGTTGCCATTAACATGTGTGTCTCATTCTGATTCAGTCAAGCGTAAAGAGTACCACCGCGCGGTAAAATCCACTCATGTCTGCAAACACCCCCTCCCCCTCCCTGCAAACCGGTCTCGCACATCACCAGTCAGGTCGCCTCCAAGAGGCCGCTGCAATTTACGCAGCGATTCCGGAATCCTCTACAAATTACGCCCAGGCGACCTATCTGCTTGGCATCATCGCCCAGGATCAGGGTGAGCATGCGAATGCGATTACGTACCTGACCCGCGCAAGCGCGCTGCGCCCTGCTGAGGCAGTCATACACTTTCAGGCTGCGGTTTCGTACAGCCAACTCGGTCAATTCACAGAAGCAGCATCCTGTTATCAACAGGCGCTCGCGCTCAACCCAAGATATGTCGAAGCGCATTGCAATCTGGGCAACCTCCTGAAACGCACTGGAGACACTGCCGCCGCAATCGCCTGTTATACCGAGGCGCTTAAGCTCGCTCCGCAGGCAGCGCAGATTCACTACAACCTGGGTGTCTGTTACCAGGATCAGTTCAAACCCGAACAGGCCATTGCGTGCTTTCGCAATGCCGTGCGGCATCATCCTGATTATCCATCGGCCTATAACAATCTGGGTGTTGTCCTAAGCGAGACAGGCGCAATCGGTGAGGCC
>CANBUF010000233.1 GCA_947372575.1 Alcaligenaceae bacterium
TCAGATCCTGGTGGCGCGCATGCGCGATCATTGTTGTGTTCATGTCTGTCCTTTCAATACGTCAACCGTATTTTTTAATCGTTTTATTTGCTTCAAGCCGCTTGCGGAAAATAGCGATCCGCCATGACCTGACAACGTTTGATGAACCGGTGCTCTTCGGGCGTGTAGTCTGCCACGGCATTATGAATGGTGCCCATGTTGTCCCACATCAGCACATCGCCTGCTGTCCAGCGGTGACGATACCTGAATTGTGGCTGCAACTGGTGTTCAAACAGAAAGGCCAGGATCTCATCGCTTTCGGCCTTGGGCAATTCATTGATCTGGATGGAGTACCCCGGGTTGGCGTACAACACCTTTTCGCCCGTAATCGGATGGGTCAGAAAGACGGGGTGCGACACCGGCGGTTTTGCCTGGCGTTGCGCCTCGGTGAGCGGCGCACGGGTACTGCCCGGTTGCTTGCGCATGTTTTCCCAAAATTTATTAAAGTCGTGCAGGATGGTTTTGCCTTCGAGCTTGAGCTTGAGTGCCTCGGGCAGCGCCAGGTAGGCCGCACGCATATTCGAGAACTCCGTCCCACCCAGCGGCTCGCCATTGCGATGCGGGATTTCTACGCCGTACAGGACATTGGTAAAGGCGATCATCTTGCTATAGGACATATCGGTGTGCCAGTCCTGGCCTGCATCACCCAGACCGATCGGTTTGCCGTCCACGCGCTTGTTGGACAGGATCATGACCTCAGGCAGGCCCGGCTCCTGATAAATATTCGCCACGTTGATTTCGAGCGTGCCGAATTTTTCACTGAATGACTTGAGTTGCGCAGCGGTTAAGTCCTGGGCTGGAAAACACAACACACCATACTTGCCCAGCAGACCTTCGACCGTTTTATAGTTTTCCTCGGTCAGCGGTTGTGACAGATCCAGGTTTTCGACTTTGGCGCCCAGACCCTGACCGCTTGGAGTGACGTTGATCATGATGGTTTCCTTGGATAAGTTGTATTCAAGTGCAGTGTTTTCAAAAGGTGTGCCAGTCTATCGGGTTCTACATATTTAGAATAGAATCAAAACAGGAATTTACTATTCTCGTTTTAGAAACAATGTGAATATCAAACATGGATAAGCTGCGCGCCATAGAGGTCTTTATCGAAGTCGCCCAGGGTCTGAGCTTTTCGGCGGCGGCGTCGCGACTGGGAATGGCCCGGGGCAACGTCACCAAGCATGTGGCGTGGCTGGAACAAAGCATGGGTGTCCAGCTGCTGACACGCACGACTAAAAGCGTCAGTCTGACCGAATCAGGTCTGTCGTTACTGGAAAATGGGCGCGAGCTACTGGATCAGGTCGAGCAAATCGATGCAGCCGTGCGCCAGTCCGTCAAAGAGCCCAAGGGCATGCTCAGGCTAGGGGCTCCACCCTCTTTTGGGGCCTTTCATCTGGTTCCGATTATCTCTGCCTTTTCCAAAGCGCATCCCGACATCCAGGTTGTGCTTTATCTCGATGATGGACGCTCGGATCTGGTGGCAGAAGGCCTGGATATGTCCGTGCGCATTGCTTCCACACTCAAAGACACCAGCAGCATTGCCCATCGGCTGGCGGTGGTGCCCCAGGTGCTCGTCGCCTCGCCAGAGTATCTGCGCCTGCGCGGCCAGCCCCGGGATATTGCCGATCTGGCGCAGCACGACTGCATGGTGCATGCGCTGAAATCACCGACCAATATCTGGACCTTTACCGGGTCTGATGCGGCCAAATCCTCCGTGCGCGTCGTGGGTACGATCCGGGCCAATTACGGTGAGCCGTTGCGTCATGCTGCCTTGCTTGGGCATGGGATATCCATGCACCCCACCTATATGGTGATGGACGACCTCCAGGCAGGCCGATTGCAACGCGTCTTACCGGAATTTAGCCCAATTGGCGTTGATATTTATGCGGTGTTCCCCAGTCGTAAGAATTTGCCGGTGCGTGTACGGACTTTTCTGGATTTTTTGACGCAATGGTTTCTGGCCCCCGACTGGGATGCATTTCAAAAGCTTCCATAAAGTTGGCAAAGCTGCCGTAAACTGTGTGCATTGCGTAGTTTTGCGTCTGGCATTTAAATACGAACTAGACAATGATGGCGCCTCGTTTGGCCCGGTTCGGGCTTTTTGATTGTGTAGTGATTCAATACGGAGATCGGCATGGCATCGGTCAATAAAGTAATTTTGGTTGGCAACCTCGGGCGTGACCCAGAAGTCCGTTACAGCCCTGATGGTGGCGCGATTTGTAATGTGTCGATTGCCACGACCAGCAACTGGAAAGACAAAACTTCCGGCGAACGCCGCGAAGAAACAGAATGGCATCGCGTGGTGTTTTACAACCGACTAGCCGAGATCGCTGGTGAATACCTGAAAAAGGGCCGTCCTGTTTATGTCGAGGGTCGTCTAAAAACCCGTAAATGGCAGAACAAGGAAGGCGTAGACCAGTACACCACCGAGGTCGTGGCAGATCAGATGCAGATGCTGGGCGGTCGTGATGGTGGCGATGGCGGCAGCATGGGTGGTGGCGGCGGTGATCGCGGCGAAAGCCAGGGCGCACCGCGTCCCGCAGCACGCGCTCCCCAGGCACAGCGGCCCGCTGCACCTGCAGCGAGCGGCGCCAATCTGGCAGATATGGACGACGACATTCCGTTTTAATTCAGTTTGTTGAGTTGAAGTGCCCGGTGGATTGAATGATCCAGCGGGCATTTTTTTCACTTTTCAAAGTGTGTACTGATGCTATACACTACACGGAATTACATGATTAAAAATTTTCGCCACAAAGGCTTAAGACAATTTTTTGAAACAGGATCCGTTGCAGGAATTCAGCCGCATCATTCGAACAAACTACAAGCACAGTTAACCGTATTAAATATTGCCGAAGAACCAAAAGATATGAATGCTCCCCAGTGGAAATTACATTCTTTGACTGGATACGATCCTTCTGGACAGTGTGTTCAAGGGCACTGGGCGGTGAGAGTGAATGCAAACTGGAGGCTAACTTTTGCCTTTGAAGCGAAAGATGCTGTATTCATTAATTATCAGGACTATCACTAAACTTGGCAGGCACAAATATGCATAACCCCGCACACCCAGGTGTTGTTTTACGTGAGTACTTAGGAGATCTAACCGTCACCGAATCTGCTTTACGACTGGGTGTGACGCGCACAGCGCTATCCAGGATTTTGAATGGTAGCGCAGGAATTTCGGCGGATATGTCGATTCGATTGAGCGAAGCATTTAATACAACACCTTTGCTTTGGTTAACAATGCAAAATCAATACGATGTATGGCAAGCCTCACAGCGCAAACGTACACCGATCAAACAGTTTTTTAAGACTGATGCGGCATAGCGATGGTCATCGGTGGGGCTATTTAACGGCCCCACTTTGCGTATTTGGAATTATTCAAAAGCAATCGCATCCATGGCCAGCATGCTGTACATGATTTCGCGGCTTAAGTAATTCGCTTTGGTGTATGCCCCTGCTGCACCGACTGAAAAAAACAGTGGTAAAAAATGATCATCTGAGGGATGCGCGCGTGAGGCTTGCGGAGCCTGATGCAGATAGTCCAGTAGCGCAGGTGTGTCGTGGGCGACGAGCGTGTGTTCGATCCAGCGACTGAAGGCCTCGACGTAGGGCGCAGGTGCGCGATGCCCACCAAAAAACTCAGATAGATTGTGCGTCATGCTGCCCGAACCAATCAGCAGAATCCCCTCTGCGCGTAGCGTTTGCAACGCCATGCCCAATTGCAGGATTTGTTCTGGGCTCCAGCCGATGGGCAAGGATACCTGGACAACAGGAATGTCTGCTTTTGGAATCAAATGCATCAACGGCACCCAGGCACCATGATCAAGTGGGCGGGCAGGGTCCAGAGTAGGCGTAAAGCCCGCCGACTCCAGTAGTTGTTTGACGTGCACAGAGAGTGCAGAATCGCCTAGCGCGGGGTATTGAATCTCATATAACGCCTGAGGGAAACCACCAAAATCGTGATACGTCTCAGGTTGTGGATTGCTCATGACCGACACGCCATGCGTCATCCAGTGCGGTGACATGATCACAACCCCTTTGATTGGAGTGTGTTCGCGCAAATGGTGTCCATAGGCTTTGAGGGCTGGTCCCGTGGTGCCAGGTTCAATCGCAAAGAGTGGCGCGCCATGCGAGATGAAGAGCGCGGGTGTTAGTTGTGCGTGTTGAGCTGTTGTCATGGCTTTTATTTAAGTTGCGCAGCGGGTATGGCGCATACCCATTTTTACAATTGATCACTCATCGTACGTTATTTGAAAACATATAATGTTTGACCTGTATCAAACAACGCA
>CANBUF010000234.1 GCA_947372575.1 Alcaligenaceae bacterium
AAACATGCCGTTGTGACAGGTGGTGCGGCCGGGATTGGTGAAGCTTGCACGCAACGATTGCTGACAGGTGGCGCAAAAGTATCAATCTGGGATCGTGACGTATCTTCACTTGAGGCCGCTTGTGCCAAGTACGGTGCACACGTCCAGGGCGTGCAAGTTGATGTGTCCGATGAACAGTCTGTCATCGCCGCGCTCAAAAGCACGCTGGCGTTTGCTCCCCACATAGATATTCTAGTCAACAGCGCTGGTATCACTGGCCCCAATGTCACGGTGATTGATTATCCTGTGCAGGAATGGAACCGGGTGTTCGACATCAATGTACGTGGCACGTTTCTGACTTGCAAGACAATTGCGCCGGTCATGAAGCTCGCCCAAAATGGACATGGCTACGGCCGGATCGTGAATATTGCTTCGGTTGCTGGCAAGGAAGGCAATCCTAATGCGTCGGCCTACAGCGCCTCAAAGGCTGCGGTGATTGGTCTGACGAAATCCCTGGGTAAGGAATTGGCCTTGACAGAAATCAAGGTCAATTGCATTACGCCAGCGGCAGTCAAGACAGGCATGTTTGCACAAATGACGCAGCAGCATATTGATTTCATGTTGTCCAAAATCCCGATGAACAGATTCGGCGAAACACAGGAAATCGCGAATATGGTCGCCTGGCTGGCTTCAGATGAATGCAGCTTTTCAACGGGAGCAGTGTTCGATATTTCGGGTGGCCGCGCAACATACTGATCAGGATTCACAATGCATACACACTCATCAGCAACACGCGCGGCATTTCGCAGCCAGGATTTGCTCAGTTTTGCCACGCAGCTCCTGACACACGCCGGACTGGATACCCAAAAATCTGGCGTGGTCGCCAACACCCTTGTAGAGGGTGATTTACTTGGCCATGATACCCATGGTCTGGCATTGCTGGCTGGCTATCTCAAGGATATTGAGGCGGGAGGTATGCAGGCACAAGGCAGTTACCGCGTGCTGCGCGACAAACCCGCCACACAACTATGGGACGGGATGCGACTGCCTGGCCCCTGGTTGATTGAGCAGGGGCTGGATATGCTGATTCCACGCGCGCGTGAGCTGGGTGTGGCCTCGCTTGCGATTCGTCGCAGTCACCATATTGCCTGTCTGGCGGTGTACCTGATGCGCGCGGCCAAAGCAGGGATGTTGATGGTACTGGCCAGCTCAGATCCGGCATCAGCCAGTGTGGCGCCTTATGGTGGAACGCAGCCGGTGATGACCCCGAATCCGATCGCGATGGGTTTTCCCTGTTCGCGTGGGGACGTGCTGATTGATATATCGGCCTCTATCACCACGAATGGCATGAGCAATCGCAAAGCGGCTGCGGGTGAAAAGTTCGCTGAAGACTGGCTGATGGATGCGCAGGGTCACCCCACGAATGATCCTGCCGTCTTCGCGCAAGATCCGCCTGGCACGATTTTGCCAATCGGTGGCGTGACGTATGGACATAAAGGTTTTGGCCTGGGCCTGATGGTCGAGGCGCTGACTGGTGGTCTGGCTGGCTGGGGTCGTGCAGATCCAAAAGAAGGCTGGGGCGCCACCGTGCATATCACGCTGTACGATCCCGATGCGTTTGGTGGTCAGTCAGATTTTCTGCGTCAGATGGATTATCTGGTTGGCTCCTGTATTTACAACGTGCCACGTGTCGCAGGCACGAAAGTCCGTTTACCTGGTCAGGCAGGTCTGGCGCGGCGTACTCAGCAGCTCAAGCAAGGCGTCAAGCTTCATCCTGCGATTTTGCCGGCTTTAGCGCCTTTTGCCGAGAGGTTTGCTTTGGCATTACCTGGCGCAGTCTGATCGTTGCTGGATTTCAACCAACTGACTGAAAAGCGCTTGTACGCCCGTTCCATGTGATGACGCATGGCCAGGCGTGCACGCTCGGGGTCGCGCAGCTTGACCGCGCGAATAATCGCACGGTGTTCCTTGATTGCCTGATCCCAGGTCGTCTGTGTATCAAAGTAATTTGCCAGCCGGGAAAACAATACCCCCATGCGTGCATCGAACATTTGTTCGACCAGACTGGCGAGCACCTGGTTACCCGAGGCGCGCGCCAGCACTGCATGGAACTCACGATCAGAGACGAGCGGGTTCTGATTGTTCTGCGAGCGGTCTACCATTTGCTGCAGCAGTTTTTCGAGTTGGATAATGTCATCATCAGTCCGGCACAGTGCCGCCTGAGAGGCAATTTCGGATTCAATCAATAGGCGTGCCTGGATCAGTTCAAAAGGCGCAAAATCCTTGACCGGTAATTTTTTAGCGCGCTGGCCTTTCTCCCTTTTTTGCTCTGGCTGGCAGACATACACGCCGGACCCCATTTTGATCTGTACGACACCGACGACTTCGAGCGCAATCAGTGCTTCACGCACGGAGGGGCGTGAGACTTTAAATTTTTCGGCAAGATCACGTTCGGAGGGTAGGCGGCTACCGACAGGGAACTCTCCGGCTTCGATCAGTTTCAGAAGTTGATCGGCGATCTGTTGGTAAACCCTGCGTGTATCAATCGATTGAATCGGCATATGCGGCCTGAATGTAAAAAAGTACTTGAAGACTGATTGGATTTTGGCACAATAACTGGTAAATTGGTAAAGCCAATTTAACGACGGAGAAAATCATAATGCGTCTGCAAGGAAAAAAAATAGTCGTCACCGCAGCAGGTCAGGGAATCGGGCGCGCCTCGGTGCTGGCGATGGCCAAGGAAGGCGCCACAGTCTGGGCCACGGACATCAATGCTGAATTGCTGAAATCCTATGCAGGTATTCCCAATATTCATACCAGCACACTGAATGTGCTCAAGACTGCAGAAGTCGAGGATTTTGCCAAGCAAGTCGGGCCGATTGATGTGCTCTTCAATTGCGCAGGCTTTGTGCATCAGGGCGATATTCTCCATCTGAGTGAAGAGGAATGGGATTTCAGTATGGATCTCAACGTCAAGTCGATGTACCGAACCATTCGTGCCTTTATTCCAGGCATGCTGGCCCAGGAGCATGGCAGCGTGATCAATATGGCGTCGGCCGCCTCCACCATTAAGGGTGCTCCCAATCGCGTGATTTATAGTGCTTCTAAAGCGGCTGTGATTGGCTTGACGCGCGCACTGGCTGCGGATTATGTTTCGCGTAACGTGCGCTTTAATGCAATTTGTCCCGGTACGATTGAGTCACCTTCATTAGGCGAGCGTATCCAGGCTGTTTCACAGCAAACTGGTCAGAGCATTGATCAGGCGCGTAATCAGTTTGTCGCGCGTCAGCCAATCGGACGAATCGGCAAGGCCGAAGAAATTGCATTTCTTGCCATTTATCTGGCCTCTGATGAATCCGCATTCACGACGGGCACCTCACAAATTATCGACGGTGGCTGGTCACTTTAATACCTACTCAGTTAGACTAAAAACTATCCAAGGAGATTGAATGAAACTCGTACGTTACGGCGCTAAAGGTAAAGAGAAACCCGGTCTGATCGACAAAGAAGGCAAGTTACGTGACTTGTCCCAAGTCGTGACCGACATCACCCCTGAGCACTTATCCTCTGCTGCGCTGTCCAAGCTTTCCAAGCTTGATACCAGCAAGCTGCCCCTTGTTAAGGGTAAGCCGCGTTTTGGTGTGCCTTTATCGCGTGTTGGCAAATTCCTCGCGATTGGTTTGAATTACTCAGATCATGCCGAAGAAGCTGGTATGGCGATTCCCAAAGAACCCATCATGTTCTTTAAGGCCGATACGAGTCTGACTGGGCCGAATGACAAAGTCATGCTTCCACAGGGCTCAAAGAAGTCAGACTGGGAAGTTGAACTCGGAATCGTGATCGGTAAAAAAGCCCGCTATGTCACCAAGAAAGATGCACTCAAACACGTCGCCGGCTATGTCGTAGTAAACGATGTGTCTGAACGTGAATACCAGCTCGAGCGGGGCGGCACCTGGGATAAGGGCAAGGGTTGCGACACCTTCGGTCCTGTGGGTCCGTGGCTTGTGACCACCGATGAGATCAAGGATCCACAAAAACTGGACATGTGGCTCGATGTCAACGGCAAGCGTTTTCAGACAGGCAACACCAAGACCATGATTTTTGATGCCGCGACGATCATCAGTTACGCCAGCGAATTCATGACATTGATGCCTGGCGATATCATCACGACCGGCACACCTCCAGGCGTAGGCATGGGCATCAAACCCAGGGCCCGCTACCTGAAAGCAGGCGATGTGATGACACTGGGCATCCAGGGTCTGGGCGAACAGCGCCAGGAAGTCGTTGCATTCAAAAAGTAATGTCATTGCATTAAAAAATGTATTTATAAAAATAGCGCATA